>JAEVHO010000359.1 GCA_016802835.1 Micromonospora sp. ATA32
GACGCCCCGGCCGACCCCGGGCGCGTGGGCCGCACGGCGCGGCCACGGCGGGGGCAGTGGCCGGCCGGGGTCGCCGCCTACCAGCCCGTCGAGCCGGACCGGTTCACCCGGTTCGTGCTCCGGCTCCACGACCGTTCTCCGCGCTGGGCGGTGCCGCTGGCCGCGCTCGGCTGTGTCGGGCTCGGCATGGGATACGCGCTGCTCAGCAACCCGACGCACAGCGATCCGGACGCCGCGCCCACCTGCCTGCTCAAGCTGACCACCGGGCTGGACTGTCCCGGCTGCGGCGGCACCCGTGCCCTCTGGTACGTGCTGCACGGCGACCTGCCGGCCGCCGCCCGGCACCACTTCCTCTTCGTCTTCTCGCTGCCCTTCCTGGCGTACCTCTTCGTCGCCTGGGCGGGTAATCAGGCGTTCGGCTGGCGCCTGCCGGAGCTGCGGATCAGCTCGCGGGTGATCGCCGGGTTCCTCGGCGTCTGGCTCGCCTTCTCGGTGCTGCGCAACCTGCCCTGGGCCCCGTTCACCTCGCTCTACGTCTGAGCGCGGCGCCCGGCGCGCCCCGCCGGCCACCGCGGATGCGGCGAGATCTTGGACACGTGCCCTTCAGAGGGGGACGACGAGTGTCCACGATTCGCAGGTGGTGGGCGCTTTCCGCCCGGCGAGCCCAACTTTCGCCGGCCGGCGTGCGGCAACTACAGTCCGAGGAATGCCGGACATGGTTCAGCCTCAGGTCAAGCTCATCGCGTCGACCCAGTTCGAGGCCCCGGACGACGTGCCGTGGTCGACCGACGCCGAGGGCGGCCAGGCCCTCGCCGAGTTCGCCGGCCGAGCCTGCTACCAGAGCTGGAAGAAGCCGAACCCGGCGACCGCCACCAACGCCGGCTACCTGGCCCACATCCTGGAGGTCGGGCACCTCTCGGTGCTCGAGCACGGCTCGGTGACCTTCTACTTCACCGGCGTCTCCCGCTCCTTCACGCACGAGCTGATCCGGCACCGGCACTTCTCGTACTCCCAGCTGTCCCAGCGGTACGTGCCGGAGCGGGACGCCGCCATGGTCGAGCCCGCGGTGATCGCCGAGGACCCGGAGCTGCACAAGACGTTCGTCGAGGCGGCCGAGGCGAGCGTCCGGGCGTACAACGGGCTGCTGGAGGGGCTGGAGCAGCGGTTCTCCGACGAGCCGAACCCGACGCTGCGGCGCAAGCAGGCCCGGCAGGCGGCCCGCGCGGTGCTGCCCAACGCGACCGAGACCCGGATCGTGGTGACCGGCAACTACCGGGCCTGGCGGCACTTCATCGGGATGCGGGCCACCGAGCACGCCGACGTGGAGATCCGCGAGCTGGCGGTGGAGTGCCTGCGGCAGCTGCAGCGGGTCGCGCCGAACGTCTTCGCCGACTTCGTGATCTCCGCGCTGCCGGATGGCACCGAGGTCGCGACCAGCGCGCACGTCGAGGGGTCCTGAGCCCTTCCCCGGCGGGGGTCGGGTCGTCGTCCGATAGGTTGTCACCATGACGCACGACCACCCTGCCGCCCCCGACCGGGGTGTCTTGCGCCCGTTCGGGCGACTGCTCACGGCCATGGTGAGCCCGTTCACCGCCGACGGCTCCCTCGACCTCGACGGTGCCGCCCGGGTGGCGGCCCACCTCGTCGACGAGCAGGGCAACGACGCGCTGGTGGTCAACGGCACCACCGGTGAGTCGCCGACCACCACCGACGCGGAGAAGGAACGCCTGATCCGGGCCGTGGTGGAGGCGGTCGGCGACCGGGCCAGGGTGGTGGCCGGGGTGGGCACCAACGACACCCGGCACACCATCGAGCTGGCCGCCGCCGCCGAGAAGGCCGGCGCCAACGGCCTGCTCGTGGTCACGCCGTACTACAACAAGCCACCGCAGAGCGGGCTGCTGCGGCACTTCACCGCGGTCGCGGACGCCACCGGCCTGCCGGTGATGCTCTACGACATCCCGGGCCGATCGGGCGTGCCGATCGCCACCGAGACGCTGGTGAAGCTCGCCGAGCACGGCCGGATCGTGGCGGTCAAGGACGCCAAGGGCGACCTGACCGCGACCTCCTGGGTGACCAGCCGCTCCGACCTCGCCGTCTACAGCGGCGAGGACGCGCTCACCCTGCCCGCGCTCGCCGTGGGCGGCGTCGGCCTGGTCGGCACCTCGACCCACTTCACCGGCGCGCTCACCAAGCAGATGATCGAGGCGTACGACGCCGGCGAGCTGACCGCCGCGTTGACCCTGCACCGGCGGCTGCTACCCCTGTTCACCGGCATCTTCCGTACCCAGGGCGCCATCCTGGTGAAGGCGGGCCTGGCGGCCAAGGGCCTGCCGGCCGGCCCGGTGCGCCCCCCGCTGGTGGACGCCACCCCCGACGAGATCGCCCAGCTGCGCGCGGACTGCGCGGCGGCGGGTCTGGAGCTTCCCCAATGATCGAACGACACGATGGGCGCCGGGTGACGGCGTCGCAGAATGAGGTGGACGCGTGACCGAGGCGCACATCGACGCGGAACTGCCCCCGCCGCTGCCGGAGGGCGGCCTGCGGATCATCCCACTGGGCGGGCTCGGCGCCATCGGTCGAAACATGACCGTCTTCGAGTACGACGGCAAGCTGCTGGTGGTCGACTGCGGGGTGCTCTTCCCCGACGTCGAACAGCCCGGCGTGGACCTGATCCTGCCCGACTTCGGTCCGATCCTGGACCGGCTCGGCGACATCCAGGCGATCGTGCTCACCCACGGTCACGAGGACCACATCGGCGCGGTGCCCTACCTGCTCGCCCACAAACCGGACATTCCACTGGTCGGCTCGCAGTTCACCCTCGCCCTGGTCGAGGCGAAGCTCGCCGAGCGGCGGATCCAGCCGTACACCCTGACCGTCCGGGAGGGCGGCCGGGAACGGCTGGGCCCGTTCGAGTGCGAGTTCTTCGCGGTCAACCACTCGATCCCGGACGCGCTCGCGGTGGCCATCCGGACCCCGGCCGGCCTGGTGCTGCACACCGGCGACTTCAAGATGGACCAGCTGCCGCTGGACGGGCGGATCACCGACCTGTCCGGCTTCGCCCGGCTCGGCGCCGAGGGCGTCGACCTGCTGCTGTCGGACTCCACCAACGCGGAGATCCCCGGCTTTGTCACCCCGGAGCGGGAGATCGGGCCGGTGCTCGACTCGATCTTCGCCAAGGCCAAGGGCCGGATAATCGTCGCCTCGTTCGCCTCGCACGTGCACCGGGTGCAGCAGGTGTTCGACTCGGCCGCCGAGCACGGCCGCAAGGTCGCGCTGATCGGCCGGTCCATGGTCCGCAACATGGGTATCGCCCGCGACCTTGGCCTGCTCAACATCCCGGCCGGTCTGGTCATCGGGATCGAAGAGGCGACCACGCTGCCGCCGGAGCAGATTCTGCTGATGTCCACCGGTTCGCAGGGCGAGCCGATGAGCGCGCTGGGCCGGATGGCCAGCGGCGACCACCGGCACATCACCATCGCCCCCGGCGATACCGTGGTGCTGGCCAGCTCCCTGGTGCCGGGCAACGAGACCTCGGTCTACCGGGTGATCAACCGGCTGGCCCGGGCCGGCGCGGTGGTCGTACACAAGGACGTGGCCAAGGTGCACGTCTCCGGTCACGCGCCCGCCGGCGAGCTGCTCTACCTGCTCAACGTGGTCCGGCCGAGCAACCTGATGCCGGTGCACGGCGAGTGGCGGCACCTGCGCGCGCACGCCCGCCTCGGCATCGAGTCGGGGGTCGCCCCGGACCGGGTGGTGATCTGCGAGGACGGCGACGTCGTCGACCTGGTCGACGGGCGGGCCAGCCTGGTCGGGCACGTGAAGAGCCGGTACGTCTACGTTGACGGCCTCGCCGTCGGCGACGTCAGCGAGTCGCTGCTCACCGAGCGGCGGATCCTCGGCGACGGCGGCTTCATCGCCACCACCGTGGTGGTCGACTCGGTCACCGGCAAGGTGGTGGCCGGCCCGACCCTGTCCGCGAAGGGCTTCTCCGAGGACCCGGAGGCGTTCAACCCGGTGATCCCGCTGGTCACCGAGGCGCTCAACCGGGCCGCGGCGGACGGGATCACCGACCCGCACCAGCTTCAGCAGATCGTCCGGCGCACCGTGGGGCGCTGGGTCAACGACGCGTACCGTCGCCGGCCGATGATCGTCCCCACCGTCGTCGAGGTCTGACCGCTCGTCCCGACGCCGGCTCGCGCTGACCCGCGTGGGCCGCGTCGGCGTGCGCTCACCGGTGGGTGCGGCCCCGGTTACGAGGCGGGGCCGCCGACGGTTCAACCGGGCGGCGAAAAATTGTTTGCCGTCGATCGTTCAACCATCGGGCGGTCACTCCCGTACTCCGACACGGCAGGCGTACCCGCGCCCGCCGGGAGGAGCGTGGCGGATGGACCGCAGACGGATGACAGCCATCGGCGTGATGGTGGCGGCGGTGGGAGCGACGGCGGCGGTGACCCTGCCGTCGTTCGCCGGGGAGGGCGCCGCGCCACCGGCCGCCGCGCCGCCCGGATCGGTGGCCGGCGTTGCCCCGGAGGTCGTGGACGCGATGAGCCGGGACCTCTCGCTGAGCCGGGAGCAGGCGGTGGACCGGCTGAAGACCGAGCGCTGGGCCGCCAGCACCGTGGCCAGGCTGCGCGGTGAGCTGGGCGCCGACTACGGCGGCAGCTGGCTCAGTGCCGACGGCGGCAAGCTGAACGTCGCGGTCGCCGACCGGCCCAGGCGACCGGGTACGCGCACCGGCGCGGTGCCGAAGCAGGTCGAGCGGGGCGTGCGGGAGTTGGACGCGGTGAAGACCCGGCTGGACCGCGTCGGCGGGGCGGCCGGTCAGAACATCGCCGGCTGGTACGTCGACGTCCAGTCCAACTCGGTGGTGCTGCTGGCCAGGCCCGGGGCCGAGGCGGCCGGACGCCGGTTCGTCGCGGCGAGCGGGCTGCCGGCGGGGGCGGTCCGGGTGACCGCGGCGCAGGAGTCGCCGCGGCTGCTCGCCGACGTCCGTGGCGGCGACCCGTTCCTCATCAACAACGCCGGTCGCTGCTCGGTCGGCTTCTCGGTGGTCGGTGGCTTCGTCACCGCCGGGCACTGCGGCCGCCCGGGCGACCGCACCACGGGTGCGGACGGGGCCGCGCAGGGCACCTTCCGGGCGTCGTCCTTCCCCGGCGACGACTGGGCGTTCGTGGAGGTCAACGGCAATTCCACGCCCCAGGGCGTGGTGAACGACTTCAACGGCGGCACGGTCCCGGTGAACGGCTCGCAGGAGGCACCCGTCGGCGCGTCGATCTGCCGCTCCGGCTCGACCACCGGGGTGCACTGCGGGGTGATCCAGGCCCGCAACGCGACGGTCAACTATCCGGAGGGCACGGTCACCGGCCTGACCCGGACGAACGTCTGCGCCGAGCCGGGTGATTCCGGTGGTTCGTGGCTCTCCGGCGACCAGGCGCAGGGCGTCACGTCCGGCGGTTCGGGTGACTGCACCCAGGGTGGGACCACCTTCTTCCAGCCGGTGAACGAGATCCTGCAGGTCAACAACCTGACCCTGGTCACCGCCGGCGGCGTCCAGGCCGGTCAGAACGCCGGCGTCCGCCGGTCAGAACGCCGGCGCCGCCGGTCAGAACGCCG
>JAEVHO010000360.1 GCA_016802835.1 Micromonospora sp. ATA32
GGCGCCGCCCGAGAAGAACACCAGAAGATAGAGGACGACGAAGACGAACCCGAGCACGGCGAGCTGCCGTCCGGGGCGCATCTGTCCCTGAGGTGGTGCAACCGGTCCTGCCAGCCGCCGCTGGCGCCGCCCGAGAAGAACACCAGAAGATAGAGGACGACGAAGACGAACCCGAGCACGGCGAGCTGCCGTCCGGGGCGCATCTGTCCCTGAGGTGGTGCCACGGCTGTCCTGTCTCCCTGTACGGTCGCGCCGCTGGCGCAGCGGCGGCGAATGTCGGGCCGGTGGTCCCGGCCGACATGTTCTGCGGGTCGGCGCCCGGGGCCGAGGCGCTCGCGCGCCGGTCGCCGTGGTGGCGTCGACCGGTGGCGTACGCGCGCCGGCGCCGGGCGTCGACCCAACTATCCACTTGTAACGATACGTCCGCTGCCCCGAGGGGCAGATCGGTCACTCCTTGGTGGCCTCGGCGTCCTCGGCGACCGGCTCGGTCTCCTCGACGCGCTCGGCGCGGGTGACGACCCGGGCGATGGCCGGGCGGGCGTACCGGGTCTGCACGCCGGGAGCGACCTCGAGCAGGACGCTGTCGTCCTCGATGCCGGTCACGGTGCCGTAGAGGCCGCCGATCGTGACGACCTCGTCGCCGGGGCCGAGCGCGGACTGCATCTCCGCCGCCTCGCGGCGGCGCTTCTGCTGAGGGCGGATCATCATGAAATACATGACGCCGAAGAGCAGGGCGATCATGAGGATCGGCGTGAGACTGCCCGCTCCCCCGCCACCCGCTGCTGCGTAAAGCACGGTTAGTGACCTTCCCATTGGCCTCCGTCCCGGCACGAGGGGCGCCGGAGCGGAGGCGGATTCTCACATCTTGTACAGACCGCGGCGAGTCTAATCCCTGCACCTGAGAACGCCGAATGCGGCACAGATCACGTTCGGATCACGGCTGTTCGGGCTCGACGGAGAACAGATCGGGCGCGGAAGGGGTGTCGGCCCCAAATGTACCATTCGGTGGGTTGCGTCCCAGATGACGCCAGGCAGCCTCGGTCGCCACCCGGCCGCGCGGGGTCCGGGCCAGCAGCCCGCCCGGACCAGGAACGGCTCGCAGACCTCCTCGACGGTGTCGGGCTGCTCCCCCACCGCCACGGCGAGGGTGGAGAGCCCGACCGGGCCACCCCGGAACGAGTCGACCAGTGCGTCGCACGCCCGGTCCAGCCGGTCCAGACCGAGCGCGTCGACGTCGTACACGATCAGGGCCGCCCGGGCGGTCGCCAGGTTGACCACGCCCTCCGCCCGAACCTCGGCGAAGTCCCGCACCCGGCGCAGCAGCCGGTTGGCGATCCGGGGCGTGCCCCGGGACCGGCGGGCGATCTCGGTCGCGCCGTCGTCGGTGATCGGCACGCCGAGGATCCGCGCCGAGCGGTGCAGCAGCGCCTCCAGGTCGGCCGGGGCGTAGAAGTCGAGGTGCGCGACGAAGCCGAACCGGTCCCGCATCGGTCCGGTCAGCAGACCGGACCGGGTGGTCGCGCCGACCAGGGTGAACGGCTCGACGTCCAGCGGGATGGCGGTCGCCCCCGGCCCCTTGCCGACGATCACGTCGACCCGGAAGTCCTCCATCGCGCTGTAGAGCAGCTCCTCGGCCGGCTTGGCGATCCGGTGGATCTCGTCGATGAAGAGCACGTCGCCCTCGGCCAGGCTGGTCAGGATGGCCGCCAGGTCGCCGGAGCGCTCGATCGCCGGGCCGCTGGTCACCCGCAGGCCGGCGCCCAGCTCCGCCGCGACGATGTTGGCCAAAGTGGTCTTCCCGAGGCCAGGCGGGCCCGAGAGCAGGATGTGGTCCGGCGGGGAGCCGCGTCGCATCGCGCCCTGCAGCAGCAGGTCGAGCTGGTCGCGGACCCGGTGCTGGGCGATGAACTCCGCCAGCCGCTTCGGCCGGACGGTGGCCTCCGCGTCCCGCTCCGCGTCGTTGACGTACGCCGAGATCAGGCCCTCCGTCTCACTCACTGCGCTTCCTTCATTCGCGACTGCGGGGCTCGCAAACCCGGCTCACTCCTCACGCTCATCGCTTCCTTCATTCGCGACTGCGGGGCTCGCAAACCCGGCTCACTCCTCACGCTCATCGGGTCCGGCCGAGCAGTCGGATGGCCTGCTTGAGCAGGACCGGCACCGGCGGGGTCACGCCGTCGACGGTCTCCGCGACCGCGGCCACCGCCTGGTCGGCCTGCGCCGCCGTCCAGCCCAGCCCGACCAGCGCCTGGCGGACCTGCTCCGGCCATCCGCCGCCGGTGACCCCGACCGCCCCGTCGGCGCGACGGCACCGGACCGATCCGGTCGCGCAGCTCCAGCACCAGCCGCTCGGCGCCCTTCTTGCCGATGCCGGGGACCCGGGTCAGCGCGGCGGTGTCGGCGTTGGCGATGGCCTTGCGGACCGCGTCCGGGCTGTGCACCGCCAGCACCGCCTGGGCCAACCTGGGCCCCACGCCGCTGGCGGTCTGGAGCAGCTCGAAGAGCTGCTTGGCGTCGTCGTCGGCGAAGCCGTAGAGGGTGAGCGAGTCCTCCCGGACCACCAGGCTGGTGGCGAGCCGGGCCGGCTGGCGACCCGCAGCTCGGCGAGCGTGCCGGGGGCGCACTGCACCGCCAGGCCGACCCCGCCGACCTCCACCACCGCGTGATCCGGACCGGTCGCGGTCACCACCCCGCGCACGCTGGCGATCATCTCGGTCCTCCTCGTCGTACCCGGTCGGCCGCCGCGGCCAGTTTCGAGCGCGTCCCGCCCCGCCAGACGTGGCAGATCGCCAGGGCCAGCGCGTCGGCGGCGTCGGCCGGCTTCGGCGGCTCGGCCAGCCGCAGCAGCCGGGTCACCATCGCGGTCATCTGCGCCTTGTCCGCCTGGCCCGAGCCGGTCACCGCGGCCTTCACCTCGCTCGGCGTGTACGTCTGGACCGGCAGGCCGGCCCGCGCCCCGGCCAGTACGGCGATCCCGCTGGCCTGGGCGGTGCCCATCACCGTGCGGACGTTGTGCTGGCTGAAGACCCGCTCGACGGCGACGCTGTCCGGCCGGTGCTCGGCCACCAGCTCGGTCAGCGAACGGTCCAGGTGCAGCAGGCGCAGCGCCAGGTCGTCGCCGGGATCGGTGTGGACGACGTAGTAGGCGACCAGCGTGCAGGGTCGTCCCGGCACCCCGTCGACCACGCCGACCCCGCACCGGGTCAGCCCCGGGTCGACGCCGAGCACGCGCACGCCGCCTCCTCCCCCAGCCGTCAGCAGTACGTGTGTTCGACACCTTACTGGTCGGATCCAGCGGTCGGCGGCGGGGACACGCCGGCCGTCACCCGCCGACCCCGCGCCACACAGCAGGACCCCGGAGTATGTGTCGCCACCCCATGTGCCGCCGGCCACACAGCTCGTAACTTCTTGCGCCATGACGGCAGAACCCGTGGCGGTCCCCCACGTCGTACACGTCGACCTCTCCGGTCGTAGCGCCCTGGTGACCGGTGGTGGCAGCGGCATCGGCCGGGCCTGTGCGCTGCGACTGGCCGCGGCGGGCGCGGCGGTCCTGGTGGTCGACCGCAACGTCGAGGCGGCCAAGGCGGTCGCCGCCGAGGCGGGCGGCCGGGCCGAGGGGATCGACCTGGCCGATGCCGCGGCGGTTGACCGGCTCGACGCCGAGGTCGACATCGTGGTCAACAACGCCGGGTTGCAGCACGTCGCCCCGATCCAGGAGTTCTCCGCGGAACGCTTCGCGCACCTGCACCGGGTGATGGTGGAGGCGCCGTTCCTGATCATCCGGCGGGCGCTGCCGCACATGTACGCCCGGGGCTGGGGCCGGATCGTCAACATCTCCTCCGTGCACGGGCTGCGCGCCTCGCCGTACAAGGCGGCGTACGTCTCGGCGAAGCACGCTCTGGAGGGGCTGTCGAAGGTGGTCGCCCTGGAGGGCGCCGCGCACGGCGTCACCGCCAACTGCATCAACCCGGCGTACGTCCGCACGCCGCTGGTGGAGAGCCAGATCCTCGACCAGGCGGCCAGTCACGGCATCGGCGAGGACGAGGTGGTCGAGAAGATCATGCTGGCCCGGGCGGCGATCAAACGCCTGATCGAGCCGGAGGAGGTCGCGGAGCTGCTGGCCTACCTCTGCTCACCGCCCGCCGCGTTCATCACCGGCGCCTCGATCGCCCTCGACGGGGGCTGGACGGCGAGCTAGTGGCGCCCCGCACAATGTCGGTCATGTCGTCACCGGTGGAGTTCCTGGAACTGCTCGCCCGGGAGGCCGCCACGGTCGAGTTCGAGGGACCGCTGGTCGCCGCCCGGGCCGCCGGCCTGCCCGCCGACCGGCTGGCCGAGCTGGAGCAGGCCAAGGTGGTCGCGCTGCGGGTCCGCGCGCTGCTCGAGCGCCGGCGCCGCCGGGAGACCGAGCTCTCCGGCCTGTACGACACGGCCAGCGACCTGGCCGGTCTGCGGGACCTGGACGACGTGCTGCGGGCGATCGTGCGCCGGGCCCGCAACCTGCTCGGCACCGACGTCGCGTACATGACGCTCAACGACGACGAGCGCGGCGACACGTACATGCGGGTCACCGACGGGTCGGTCTCGGCCCGTTTCCAGCGGCTGCGGCTGGAGCTGGGCGACGGGCTCGGCGGGCTGGTGGCCCAGTCCGGCACCCCGTACGTGACCTCGAACTACCAGGAGGACGAGCGCTTCCGGCACACCGGGGAGATCGACGGCGGGGTCGGCGAGGAGGGTCTGGTCGCCATTCTGGGCGTACCGCTGCGGCTCGGCTCGAGCGTGATCGGGGTGCTCTACGCGGCGAACCGTTCCGCCCGGCCGTTCGCCCGGGAGGAGGTGTCGCTGCTGGTGTCCCTGGCGGCGCACGCGGCGGTGGCGATCGACACCGCCCGGCTGCTGGCGGAGACCCGCTCGGCGCTCGAGGAGCTGTCGACGGCGAACACCACCATCCGGGCGCACAGCAGCTCGGTGGAGCGGGCCGCGGCGGCGCACGACCGGATGACCGCGCTGGTGCTGCGCGGCGGCGGGGGTGGAGGACGTCGCGTCGGCGGTGACCGACGTGCTCGGGCGGTGCGCTGCTGGCACTGGACGCCGAGGGGGCGGCAGCTGGCCAAGGTCGGCCGGATCGAGGAGCCGGACCGGGCGGACATGGTGGAGGCGGTGGCGGCGTCGCGTACCGAGGGGCGCAGCGTGCCGCGCGGTCCGCTCTGGTACGCCGCGGTGGTGGCCGGCACGGAGAACCTGGGCGCGCTGGTGCTGCGCCCCCGACGACGAACTGGTCGACGCCGACCAGCGGATTCTGGAGCGGGCGGCGCTCGTCACCGCGCTGCTGCTGCTGTTCCGGCGCACCGTGGCCGAGGCGGAGGGGCGGGTCCGGGGCGAGCTGCTCGACGACCTGATCGCCCGGCCGCTGCGGGACACCGACGCGCTGCGCAGCCGGGCCCGCCGGCTCGGGGTGGACCTGGACGCGCCGCACGTGCTGGTGGCGGTCGGCGACGACGCGATCGCGGCGACGGGGTCGGCCCGGCAGCGGGTGCTCTCCTGGGCCACCACGTACGCCTCGACCCGCGGGGGGCTGGCCGCGGCGCGCGACGGCCGGGTGGTGCTGAT
>JAEVHO010000361.1 GCA_016802835.1 Micromonospora sp. ATA32
CGGAACGCGTCGGAGGAGCGGACGTCCTCGACGGCGTCCCGGTCGCCGAGGTCGATGTCGATGACCCGCTTGATCCGGCCCGGCCGCGACGTCATCACCCCGGAACGCGTCGGAGGAGCGGACGTCCTCGACGGCGTCCCGGTCGCCGAGGTCGATGTCGATGACCCGCTTGATCCGGCCCGGCCGCGACGTCATCACCGCCACCCGCTGGCCGAGGTGGACCGCCTCGTCGATGCCGTGGGTGATGAACACGATCGTCTTGCCGGTCCGTTCCCAGATCCGCACCAGCTCGTCCTGCAACGAGTCGCGGGTCTGCGCGTCGAGGGCGGCGAACGGCTCGTCCATCAGCAGGATGTCCGGGTCGTACGCGAGGCTGCGGGCGATGGCGACCCGCTGCTTCATCCCGCCGGAGAGTTCGTGCGGGTAGCGCTCGGCGAACCCGGTCAGCCCGACCAGGTCGAGGTGCCGCGCGACGAGGTCGGGGCGGTCCGCCCGGGGCACCCCCTTGGCCTCCAGCCCGAACGCGACGTTGCCGGCGGCGGTGCGCCAGGGCAGCAGCGCGTACTGCTGGAAGACGATGCCCCGGTCGAGCCCGGGCCCGGTCACCGGACGGCCGTCGACCAGCACCTGGCCGCCGGTGGGCCGGGAGAGCCCGCCGAGCAGGTCCAGCAGGGTGGACTTGCCGCAGCCGCTGGGCCCGACGACGACCAGGAACTCGCCGGGGCGTACCCCGAGGGTCACCTGGTCCAGCGCGGTGACCGCGCCGGCGGGCGTGCGCCGGGTGGCGCGGACCGGGAAGGTCTTGCTGACCCGGTCGAAGAGGATCTTGTCGGTGCTCACGCGGCACCGCCGCCGGGGGCGAACGGGTTGAACTCGTTGGTGTAGATGTCGGCCGGCTTCGGCTTGGCGCCTTTCAGCTCGCCTTCGGCGGCGAGCCAGTCGATCCAGGTGCCGAACTCCTGATCGCTGATCACGCCGCCCCGGCCGGCGACGCCCGTGCTCTTCCAGTACCGCACCAGCGACGGGTCCTCGTTGCGGCCGCGCTTGGCGATGATCGCCTCCAGCCGGGCGACCACGGTCTCCCGGGGCTGGCTGCGGGCCCACTCGATCGCCTTGCCGACCCCGGTGACGAAGGCCCGCACGGTCTCGGGGTTGCGCGTGATGAAGTCGTCGCGGAAGACGTACGCGCCGGCGCTGAACGGGCCGAGCAGTTGGAAGTCGGTGAAGACGCTGCGGATGCCGCCTCCTGCGACGGCCTTGTCGCGGATCACGCCGCCGAGCACCGCCACGTCGATCTGCTTCTGGCGCAGCGACTGCTCGGTGTTGACCGGCGGGCAGCGCGACCAGCTCGACCTGCTTGATCTCGGCCGCGCTCAGCCCGCCCCGGGCCAGCCAGGTCTTCAGCACCGCCTCGGCGTGCGCGCCGAGGGTGTTCATGCCGACCTTCCTGCCGATCAGGTCCCGGGGCCCGCGGATCGGGCTGTCGTCGAGGACGTAGTAGCCCTGGAAGGTCTGGGCGTCCGAGCCGTAGTAGCTGATCACGGCGGTGATCGGCGCGTTCGCCGCGGCGAGCTTGACGATGGCGCCGTTGAACGCGCCGCCGAAGTCGCTCTGCCCGGTGGCGGTGGCCTGGATGTCCTGCGGGCCGCCGGTGACGTTGCCGATCCAGTTGAGCTGCACGTCGCCCAGGTAGCCGAGGTCGGCGGCGAGTTCGGGGAGGGTGACCTGGCCGACCGAGCCCTGGTAGCGCAGCTCAGTGGTCTGCCTCCCGCCGGCTGCGGAGTCGCCGCCGCAGCCGGTGGCGGTGGCGAGGAGGAGCAGGGCCGCGACGGCGGCGAGGGTACGCCGGATCGGAGGACGGGGTGGGGCCATGGGAGTCTCCTGGTCTGTCCACGAAGGAGTGCAGGGAGCCCGAGGGTGGGCGCGACGGCACGCCGCCGCACGGGTGGGCCGACGGTGGCCGGCGCGGTGGGCGGACGGGTGCGAGAGAGTGCGGCGAGGCGGGAGCTGAGCCGGGGAAACCGGGTCAGCTCAACAGAGGGCGCTCGCGTGCCGGACCAGGTCGACGTGCACGCGAGCGGTGAGGAGGGGCTCGTCCCGCTGCGACATGTCCTCATGCTGCCGGCCGCCGGTCGGCCCGGTCAACGCTCTTCCAGAAGGTGGGATCGGTGTCGCCTGTTTTGTTGCCAGCCGTCTCTACCAGCGTTTACCGCCCCTTAACACCTACCTGTTGGATAGAGTTTCTGAGGCTGGTGACGCACCACCGTCCAGTACGGACGCGGGTGGTTTCGCCGATCGCCCGTTCGGGAATGTTCGATCTCGACAGGGCAGGGTACGGCGACCGAGAGGAGCCCGTCATGGGCCTGATGTTCCGCAAGCGCAAGAAGTACGGGCCGATCATCTTCAACTTCACGGAGAAGGGCCTCTCCTCCTGGAGCATCAAGATCGGCCGGTGGTCCTGGAACTCCAAGGCCAAGGCGCACCGCGTCGACCTGCCGGGGCCGCTGTCCTGGAAGCAGGACAAGACCCGGGCGTGACGTCCCGAGGTCGAGCGGGGTGCCGGTGACTCACCGGCACCCCGCTCGGCGTCCCGGTCCCCGCCGCCCCCGGCGTGATCGCCACCGCCGCGTCCATCGTGGTCCGCCGGCTCACCCAGCGTCCGGGGACGGGCCAGCGGTGATCACCACGTCGCCACCGAGCCGACCGTGCTCCGGCTCGCGCCGGGCCGCCCCGGAGTCGAGCAGGGTGGCCAGCGCCCGACCCGTGTCGACGGCCCGGTAGACCGTCGAGGTCAGGGTGTACCGGCGCAGCTCGGTGACCGTACGCGGACCGCAGCGGTTCAGCTCGGCGAGGAGTTCGCGGCGCAGCGGGCCCGGCTCCGGATCCAGGGTGATGTCCAGCAGCCGGCCGGCCGGGTCGGCCGGGTCCCGGTAGCGGACCCCGGCGTACTCGTCGACCGCCCAGAGCGCGTCCTTGAACGCCTCCAGGCTCCGGTCGGAGCCGGTGCCGAAGGCGAGCAGCCGGGCCGGAGAGTCGTCGGTGGGCACCAGCTCGACCTCGGTGACCAGCGGGAAGCCGGCCCCGGTCAGCGGCCGCCCGGGCCGTCGTGCCGGCGGCGGTGACGAGCAGCAGCTCGGCCGGGCGGCCGGACGCGGCGGCGGTCACCAGGGCGGTGCCCGGCGTCGCGTCCTCCACCAGGGTCAGCAGCGGCGCCCCGGCCGCGTTGGCGGCTTGAGCGCCACCGGCAGCCGGTCCGGGTCGCCGGACACCACGTGCATGGCGACGTCGGCGGGCAGGGTCGCCTCGACCGGGCGGAGCCGGGCCGCCAGTTCCTCGCCTCCGGCGACGACCAGCACGGTCAACCGGCGGCCCCGCAGCCGGTCGGCGAACTCGGCGACCACGCTGAGCGCGGCCACCGCCGTCCCGGCGTCGTTCCCGGCGTACGCGAGCGCGAGGGTGGCCCGCCGGGAGCGGTGCAGCGCTCCCGGCAGCCAGGCGTCGAGCTGTCGGACGAGGAGCTCACGGGTGACGGCGTCGATCGGCATGCTGTCGTTCTACCGCACCGGAGCTCACGCGGGGATGGAGATCCCCACCCCGCCCCGGGTCTGGCCGCCGTAACGCTGCCGCTCCCGGTCCAGGTCGAGCGGGCCGATCCGCTTGCGCGCGGCCAGCGCCGCGTCATCGAGCCGGTCGGCCGGGATCAGCCAGACGATCTCGAACTCCAGCCCGTCCGGGTCCTGCCCGTAGAGGCTCTTGGTGGTGCCGTGGTCGGAGCTGCCGACCAGCCCGCCAGCGGCGGCGAGCCGTTCGGCGGTGGCGGCCAGCTCGTCGAGCGTGTCCACCTCCCACGCCAGGTGGTAGAGCCCGACGGTGCTCCGGCCGGCCTGCGACCGGCCGGCCGCCGCGCCGATTTCGAAGAGGCCGAGGTCGTGGTCGTTGGTGGAGTCGGGCCCCTGCAGGAAGGCGGCGCCGGCGAAGCCGTCCGGGGTCATCGGCACCGGACGGAAGCCCAGCACGTCGCGGTAGAAGGCGACGCTGCGGGCGAGGTTGCTGACGTAGAGGACGGCGTGGTTGAGCCGGTGGATTCCCATGTCCTCCACGGTAGCGCGGTTTAGTTGAACGCTCAATCGCTTCGGTTATGATGGCCGTCATGACCCGGTGGCTGGACCCTGACGAGCAGCGGACCTGGCGGGCGTTCCTGACCGCGTCCCGGGCGCTGATGGAGAACCTCGACCGCGAGCTGCAACGCGAGGCGGGGATGCCGCACGCCTACTACGAGATCCTGGTCCGGCTCTCCGAGGCGCCGCAGCGGCGGCTGCGGATGAGCGACCTGGCCGAGGCGACCGGCTCGTCACGCAGCCGGCTGTCGCACGCGGCGGCCCGGCTGGAGGCGTCCGGGTGGATCCGCCGCGAGGAGTGCCCGACCGACCGGCGTGGCCAGGTCGCCGTCCTCACCGACAGCGGCATCGCCGCGCTCGCCGCCGCCGCGCCCGGTCACGTGGCCGACGTCCGCCGGCACCTGTTCGACGCGTTGAGCCCGACCCAGGTCGACCAGCTGCGCCGGATCAGCGAGACGCTGGTCGATCACCTGACCGGTTCTTGACCAAGTTGCCGACCTGCAAGGGTTGTACTTAGGGTCGTCGGCTGAGCACGATGGGGCGTGCCCTCCAGCTTCGGTGATCTGACCGTCCAGGCGCACCACCTGGTGTCCGCCGGCGATCTGGCCGGCGCCCAACGGCTGCTCTCCGACGCGCTGACCGACGCCGATCCCCGCCCGGACCACGCCTCCCCCGAGCTGGCCGAGGCGCCGGGCTGCAGGCGCGGGTGCTGATCGCGCTCGGCGAGCCGCACTCCGCGCGGGGCTGGGCCGCCTTCGCGTACGCGGCGGCCACCCGACTCTACGGCCGCTCCGACCCACGGACGGTCTCCGCGGCGGCCACCCTGGCGGCGGTGCTGCACCGGGTCCGCAGCTACGCCCGGGCCGCCCGGCTCTATTCCGACGTCATCATCGAGCTCACCGCGACCGACGGGCCGGAGTCGTTGCGGGTGCTCGCCGCGCACGCCGACCTGGCCACCGTCGAGTACGCGCGCGGCCAGTGCGCGGTCGCCCGGGACCGGCTGCAGGACGCCTGGGAGCTGCACCGGGAGGTGTACGGCGACGGCCACCCCAGCGGCATCAAGATGCTGGCCCGGCTCGGGTCGATGCAGCGCGACTGCGGGGAGTTCGCCGAGGCGCACGACAACCTGGCGCTGGCCCGGGAGCTGTGCCGGCAGCACCTCCCGGTCGACGATCCGCTGGCCGCGCAGGTGGCCGCGCTGGCCCGGGCGGCGGCCAACCCCGATCACGTCTGCACCGACACCCCGGTCACCGAGCGGGAGACGCCGGTGGTGCCGGCGGCCCGTACCCCGCCCTCGGGCGACGGGCCACCCGAGCCGCCGCCGTACCGTCCCGCCGACCCCGACCCGGACGCGCCTACCACCCCTCCGGGTACGACGGGTCGTACCGTCCGTCCGGGCCGGACCCGGACGCGCCTACCACCCCGGCGGGTGGCCGCCGGCCGGGGCGGGTCACGGCGCCGCGGTGCCGACGCCCCGGC
>JAEVHO010000362.1 GCA_016802835.1 Micromonospora sp. ATA32
CGGCTCGGCCTCGCGCTGTTCTTCGCCGCCACCACGCTGCTGCTCGGCCGGCGCGGCTTCGGGCTCGGTGACGCGAAGCTGGCGCTCGGCGTCGGCGCGCTGCTCGGCTGGTACGGCTGGTCCGCCCTGCTGGTCGGGCTGGTCCTCGCCCTCGCCCTCTCCGCGCTGGTGAGCGTGGGTCTGCTGGTGGCCCGCCGGGTCCGCTGGTCCAGCCACATCCCGTTCGGCCCGTTCCTGATCCTCGGCACCGCGGCGGCGGTCGTCCTGGTCACCTGAGCGGGGCGACCGGACGGGCGCTGATCAGGCGGCTTCCACCCCACCCCGGCCGCCCGAGATGGTACGAATTGCGCAGGGCGTGCCACCAGGAGGAGCGCCGATGTGAGCCGGCCTGCGCAACTGCTTCGACGACGCACCGACCCGTTGGGCGCCTCGTTCCTGGAGCTCTTCTTCGACCTGGCGTTCGTCCTCGCCCTCTCCCAGCTGGTCAGTATCCTGCTGGCCGACCTCAGCGTCGCCGGTGCGCTGCGCACCGCGCTGCTGCTGGCCCCGGTCTGGTTGGCCTGGACGACCACCACCTGGTCGACCGACTGGTATGACCCGGGCGCCCGTTCAGTGCGGGTGCTACTGATCGGCGCGACGCTGGGCACCCTGCTGATGGGGGTGGCCCTGCCGGAGGCGCTGGCCGGGCGTGGCCTGCTGTTCGCCGGCGCCTACGTCGCGATCCACCTCGGCCGGGGTTTGTTGATCAGCATTGGACTGCGGGGCCATCCGCTGCGGCGACGTACCCTCCGGGTCCTCTGCTGGTACAGCGCTACCAGTCTGCTGTGGCTGTTCGGCGCGTTCGTGCCGGCGGCACGCGTGCCGGTCTGGGTGCTCGCCCTGGCGGTGGACTACAGCGGGCCGAGGCTGGGCTGGCCGACGCCGCACCTCGGTCGGGCAAGCGCGGAGGAGCTACGCCTCAGCGGCGGCCACCTCTCCGAGCGTTTCCAGCAGGTGTTCATCATCGCCCTCGGCGAGCTGATCCTGGCCGCGGGCATGGCGTACTCCGAGGCAGGGACGAGTCTGCCGCAGACGGCGGCGTTCCTGATGACCTTCGCCGCGGCCGTGCTGATCGGGCTGCTCTACGTGACGCCCGCCGGGATGCACCTGGGCCCGGCCATCGACCGGGCGTAC
The DNA here is from genome assembly GCA_016802835.1 of Micromonospora sp. ATA32. GTDB lineage: Bacteria > Actinomycetota > Actinomycetes > Mycobacteriales > Micromonosporaceae > Micromonospora. Next base: position 1,174 of record JAEVHO010000362.1, read on the forward strand.
CAGTCCCGGCTCGCCACCACCCTCGCGTACCTGCAACTGCTGATGATCGCCGGGGTGGTGGCCACCGCCGCAGGCGGCGAGCTCGCCATCACCCATCCGACCGAGCGTGGCACGGTGGCCGCCGTCGCGGTGACGGTCGCCGGACCTGCCCTCTTCCTGGCCGGTCGGGTGCTGCTCTCGGTGGCGCTCCACCGGCGGTTCTCCTGGCCCCGGCTGGGGGGCCTGCTCGCGATGTTCGTCGCGACGGTGGTGGCGATCCGGCTACCGCTGCTGGCCGTCAGCGCGATCACCACCGCGGTGCTCTTCGTGGTGGCCGCCGTCGACCACACCGGCGTCTTCTCCCCACCCCGCGTCGGGCAACGTTGACGGGTGTCGGCCGGGCGCGCCTGGCCGCCGGCCGTGGCGGTCGCGGTGACCGTGCTGGCCCTCGCCTCGCTCGTCGCGGAGCACCCCCCGGTGGCGCAGGCTGGCCCGGGCCGGGCTGGACCGTGAGGGCTCCCTCGCTGACATCGCTGGCCGGTCTGGACGCGGTCCGCCTTGGTGGCACATGCGACATTGACGGGATGGAGAACCGGTTCCGGCAGCTGCCACCGCGGATCGAACCCCGGTACGAGACGCAGGACGTCTCCGGCCCGCCGCCGCTGCCCGAGGTGCCGGAGACGATCGGGCTGACGGTGGCCGGCCAGGTCGCGGACCTCGATCGGTTGGCCGGCGCCCTTGCCCGCGCACCCCGGCCGGACCCGGCGCGGCCCGTCGCGCTGGTCGACCGCGACGGCGAGGCCGTCGCGAGGGCGGCCAAGGAGCTGGCGGGTTCCATCGCCATCCAGGCCGACATCTCCGACGCCGACCAGGTCAAGGCCGCCTTCGAGACGACGGTGTCGCAGCTGGGACGGCTGGATGTCGTCTTCAACAATGCCGCGATCGACGGACGGATGGCGAGGCTGCACGAGCTCGAGATCGAGGACTGGCGGAAGGTGGCCGCGGTCAACGGCGACGGCTCGTTCATGGTCTTCAAGAACGCCATCGATCACTTCCTCCAGGCCGGCGGGGGCGTCATCGTCAGCACCGCCTCGACGACCGCCCTCGTGGGCAAGCCGGACGGCGTGTCGGCCTACTCCTACTCGAAGGGTGGCTTGATCAGCCTGACCCGCACCGCGGCCATCGAGTATGCGGCCGACAACATCCGCGTCAACGCGGTCGCGCCGACCGTGGTCCTGACTCCGATGCTGGAGCAGTTCATCGCGGACTCGGAGGATCCCGCTGCGACGCAGTCGATGGTCGACCACTTCAACCCGATGCCCGGGGTCGTGGTGCCCGAGGAGATCGCGACCGTGGTCGCCTTCCTCGCCTCGGACGACGCACGACGCATCACCGGGGTGACCCTGCCGGTCGACGCCGGAGACACCGCTCGCTGACCCGACCCGAGGATGCGCCCCCGCCCCACCGTGAGGTGGTGCGGGGGCGCTTCTGCACTTGCTATCTCGTGTCGGCTCCGGCCAGCTCCCGCGGGGCTGCGGCGCCCCGGCTCGCCGGGCTGGTCAGGGGCAGGCGCTTGAGCAGGAGCGCGTTGACCGCGACGAGGAAGCTCGTGCTGGCCGCTGTCCTCGTTTCGCCCTGTTGCTGTCACCGTTGCTGTCACAGCCACCCACGCGCTCGGTCGCCTGCGAGCCAGCGTGCCACGTTCGACTACGTACCGGACTGGGGCGTCGCCATCGTCGTGCCAGCCCGGAGGGTTGCCAACGCGCCGCTCCAGGCCGCCAACTGGTCGAGCATCGTGTTCACCGCATCCACCTGATGAGCGCCGGGCTTGAAAACGCTGAAGTTCTCGAAGTCGGTGAAGAGCGAGAGCGCCACCTGCGCCCGCACGTCTGCCATCTGCAACTCGCCCACCACCAGGCGCAGGTGCTCCACCGCCCGGGCGCCGCCGACGCTGCCATAACTGACGAACCCGGCCGCCTTGTTGTTCCACTCGGCGTAGAGGAAGTCGATCGCGTTCTTCAGCGCCCCAGACGTGGAGTGGTTGTACTCCGGCGTCACGAAGACGTACCCGTCGAACGAGGCGATCTTTTCGGCCCACCGCAGGGTGTGTGGCTGGGTGTACTGCCCGAGCGACGGCGGCGCCATCTCGTCGAGGTGCGGCAGGTCGAAGTCCTTGATGTCGACGAGTTCGTACTCGGCGTCGACGCGCTTCGCGGCGATGTCGTGCACCCAGCGGGCCACGGTCTCCCCGTTACGGCCGGGACGAGTGCTGCCGATGATGATGCCGATTCTGGACATTGCAGCCCTTTCCTTCCGTGTCCCGACGCGCTCGGGAGCCGTCGGCGGTTACCCCATCTGCGTGGCTTCGAACGGACACCGGCGCTCGAAGCCTGCCAACGACCTCCTGACTCCAGCGGCCGACCCTGACAGCGTGCGAAAGTCGCCGTGACCCCCGGCGGAGTAATCGGGACCGGAGGCCCGGATCGGGACGACCCCCGTCGGGGGGATGCGGACCCAAGCTGCCGACGGTCGCCGGACAGACCTGGTGGCGGTCGGCGTTCTCAGCTACGCCGGCTCCGGGTGGCTCACCGAAGGTGACGCCCTCCTGGCCAACACCGCCGCTGCCCAGCGCCGGCAGGCCAGACGGCAAGTACCGCCGCGTCCTCCCCGAATGGGTCGACGACTACATCCGCCAGCAAGTCCAACGCCAGGAGGCCGCCTGATGCCCGGACGAGCCCGAGCCAACGGCGAAGGCTCGAGGTACAGCTGCTTGCTCACGTAGTCGACGCCCTCGGGCGAAACCTGGCAGTGCCCACCCTTGTGCCGATCAAGCACGCCACCGAACAGGCTCGGCGAATCGAACCGCGGGGCACAAAACCGGTCCAGCGTCCCGTCGTTGCTCACCAGCGCCGCGGTCTGCAGATCACCGATCAAGCCGTGGGCCTCCACGCCGGGTATGAGTCCACCAGACCTCCCACCCTCACTGTTGCCGACTGCGGCGACTACCCCCAGACGAGGGCGGCACACATTGACAGCTGACTGCTCGTGCGCCCGAGCAGGAGGATGAGTGGGCCGGGTGGGCCAGGAGCGCGCCGTGCGGGCCAACGTCCGGGTCGCATAGGAACGGCACCATGGTCGCGCCAATACGCATCCCTTGGCCTCCGCTAGACGGTAGCGCCCAACCGCTGCGCGCATTCAAAGGCGGCGCTCACCCGGCGGCCGGCAAATCGGCGATCCGTGCGCCGAGGTCCAGCTCCAGCGGGCCTCGGGTCTGAAAGCCCCGGCCGAACAACTCCTTCGACCGGTCCTGCACCTCCTGTACGGCAACCAACTCCTGGAACCGGCGGCCGTCGGCGCGTACGGCGTCGGCCGGCGGCACTGTCAGCTCGTTGATCGCCCGCTTCGTGGACTGAATCGCCGCCGGGGGAAAGGACGCGATCCGTTGGGCCAGCGTGGCCACGAACTCATCGAGCTCGGCGTCCGGCAGCGCCCGGTTGATCCACCCATACCGCGCCGCGAGGTCAGCGTCCGCGTCCTGCGCGCCGAGGATCATCTCCATGGCCCGCCCTCGGCCGAGCAGGCGCGCCAAGTGCTGTACGCCACCAGCCCCGGGTGCCACGCCGAAACCGCACTCGGGCTGGCCGAGCAGCGCGTTCTCTCGCGCGGCGAAGCACATGTCGCAGGCGAGCACGAACTCGCTGCCCGCTCCCCGAGCCCGTCCGCGCAGCTTCGCGATCGTGACGACCGGCACCTCGCTCAGCTTGCGTAGCACCATGCCGAGAAAGGCGTCCTGCGGACCCCCGCCCGCCTTGGCCGCCTCGGCCGAGTACTCGGCGACCTTGGTCAGATCGACGTGAGAGATGAAAAAGTCCGGGTCGGCGCTGTCGAAGACGACTACCCGCACCTCGGTGGTCCTGGTCAGTCGGCCGAGCAGGGTGACCAGGTCCCGTACCAGCTCCGGGCCGATCATGTTGATCGGCGGCGCGTCCAGCGTCGCCGTGAGGACGCCGTCGGTCAGCTCCGTACGCAGGGTCTCGAACGAGGCGTTCACCCGCCTGCTCCTCTCCGTCTCGCGACCGGGGCCGCGGGCAGCGGCGGTGGGATCCGCGGGGCGACCAGCGCCGGCGCCCCGGGTCACCGGACGGATCGGCGCCCGATGGTCGCTGTCGATCGTACGGACTGGCTCCGCCCGGCCGTGGCGCTTCGCCGGATCCCAAGCGCGCACCACGACCCTGTTCAGGCACTCGTCGAGCCTGTCCCTGTCCCTGTCCCTGTTCCGGAGCCGGCGTGTGTTTACCACCAACCATCTCAAGCCGGACCCCCGCCAGGCTTTGCCAGGGCGTGTGCCACGAACGATGGAAGGTGATCCTGTGAGGTAGGAGAGATCTCCGGAAGTCGATGCTGTGCGAGAGATGAAGGTTTGGCCCTTCGCAGCCG
>JAEVHO010000363.1 GCA_016802835.1 Micromonospora sp. ATA32
CACACTCCCTGCGGGAAGTGAGCCAGGGTCTCGTTCGGGTCCGGTGACCAGGACAGGTGCGCCCCCCGGCGCACCTTTACGCTTGCCCCGCTTACCCGACAACCCACCACCGGCGCCGTCGGGCGCATCGGCCGGCGGCGTCCGACCCAGATCATCGTCCTTCGACGGCGGCGTCCCCGAGTTCCTGCTGTTCCGCGTGACGATCCGCTCCAACCGCGCCACCCGATCGGTCAACTCCCCGTTGACCCGGGTCAACTCCTCAACCTGGACGATCAGCCGACGCGTGAGCCCGATCAACTCCTCACGCGACAACTCCTCCAGACCCGGCACCCGAGGATCGCACCACGCCGGTGACCTTGACACACGCACCGACACGCCACGCGAGGCTCACCACGTCCACCGATCACACTCCGCCACCGACGGTCACTCCACGGAGTAGCTGTGAATGTTTACGGAGCGTCCTCGGCCGTCGTCTGCCGACTTCCAGCGGCTAGCCTCTTTATCTCCCCGGCACCACGATCCGACCCGGAGAATTGCCGTAACGAGGCATCAACGAGGGTTCACTACGTTCACCCTTCCGGCGCTTCCCCTCACCTGTGACCCCCAGTCGGAGCGGGCGTCCTTGGGCTTCTCCTTGAGCTTCGCACCCAGCCATTACTGGCCACGCACGTCAAGGCGGGGACCGGTCTCGAACACTGACCGGGAGCTACGTCTCGGGCATCTACCCGAACCTCCAATCGACGTACTCACTCAACACGTGCGACCTCGTGTCGCAACGCTCATCGGCAGAAGCGGATGCGGAGCGGGTTGCCCCGCCGAGTGGTTGCTCGTTACGCAGGGTTACCGATCAAGCCGGGCGGCCGATCCCATGGCCGTCAAGGCAGCCGATCACCGGAGGCCGGCTGAACCCGATGCAGGTCTGTAAGTCAAGCGGGTTCTGTCTCTGCATTGGAGCCGGTACACCGACAACAGATCACCCACGGCCTGATCGGCGTCCCCGAGCCAAGTTGTACCGCGCACGGCCACCCGATACCGCGCCAACTACCGGCGAAGATTCAGCGCCGTAGACCTCTGAGGGTCACACCACGAACGGCGCCGAACACGGCAGGCAATCACGAACAGCTCCGGCCGCCACGCAGGGAACACAGAAGGGCGCCCGCCGGACGGAAGTCCGGCGGGCGCCACTCATGCCGTCCGGGCCCTGCCCGGAACCTCTTCAGGTCAGTGGGTCGACCCGATACCGAAGCGGTCGCGCCGCCTCCAGGCCAGGGCCAGCAGCATCAGGACCGCGCCGACGCCGACCAGGCCACCGCCGACGGCCAGCGGCGTGCCGAGGCTGCCGCCCGTGACGGGCAGGCCACCATGGTGCGTCGGCTTCGGCTTCGGCTGCGGCGGCAGCACCTTGAGTACGGCGGTCGCCGTCCTGCGGGACTCCTGTCCGAGCGCGTCGAAGGTGAAGGTGCCGGGGTGCTCGGGCTTGTAGGGCACGTTGAAGTTGCCCGACCCGTCGGCTCGGACGGTGAGGCCCGGCTCCGGCGCGGCCGCGGCGGCCCGCTGGAAGGCGAACGGCGTGCTGGTGACGGTGATGTCCACCAGCTCGTTCGGCTTCCAGCCGCTGCCGACGAGGCGGGTCTTCTGGCCGAGGATGATCGTGGGCGGGACGACGGCCAGCCTCGCGACGCCCGGCGGGTACGGCGGTGGCTGGGGCGGATCTGTTTCGGTTGCGGACGACGACGGCTGCGGCTGCGGCTGCGCCGCCCCGGCAGCGGTCGGCACGGCCACCACGGCCAGACCGACCGTGAGCGCCATAATGATGCGGGATAGCCGCATGATGGTTCCCTCCTACTGGCTACAGGTTGGTGCGGACAAAACTTGGGTGATCCATGGAGTAGCGGTGGGCGTGAGCCACAGGTCGGCGGCCCCGGTACTGGTCGTCGCAGTCAGCAGGTCGACCTCCAGGGTCCGGGTGGCCCCTGGCCGTACCTCGACGTTCGCGACCGCGACCTGGCGGCGGCGCTCGATGCCGCTGCCCATCGCGACCTCACGCCCGTCGAGCCGTCCACCGACCACCGCTCCGCCGGCCGGGCTGAAGACGTTGACCAGCGTCCGGGCGGTGTACGGGTCGCCCGCCAGGCCGAGGCCGAGGACGGATTTGCTGAGCCCGGTCTTGGGTGCCGACGAGTGGAGGCTGAACCGCAGCCGCAGCTCCCGGCGACCGTCGGCGCGGCAGTCACCGACGGTCAACGTCGCTGACGGTCGCAGGTAGTAGCCGAGCTTCGCGCCGCTGCCGTCGTTGAGGAACACCCCGACCGTGGGCACGGTGTCCTGCTCGGGGAGCGAACCGGTCATCCGGCTGTCACCGAAGGTCCGTTGCTCTCCAGGTCGGGCACTCCAGAACAATATCCGGCGTTCCGTGATGGAACGGTCAAAAGCAGATAAAAGCACCCTTGGGTTGACATTCTTCGTGAGAAAGGCGTCGAAGACCGCCGCCGCCGACGCGGCGAAGAAGCGGTCCTGGTCCTGGTCGCCCAACTGCTGGTAGCTGTCGTTGAGCAACGTCCGCACGACCCGGTCGCTGACCAGCGTGGGGTTGCCCGGGACGGACACCGGGCCGGTGGCCTTCAACAGGTAGGAGAGCACCACCGGGTCCACCGCCAGGACGCCGTCGACCCCGATTCCGGTCCGCCGGCGGAACATCTCACGGTAGAGCGAGGCCGCGGTCGGGAAGTGCGGGGTGAGGTTGACGTCGGCCGGATAGATGCCGGGCAGATCCGTGTAGAGAGCCCGTACGGCGGGGTCCAGGGAGATCGGCGGCGTGAAGGACCTGAGGCTGGCGCTGGTCCCCTGCTGCTCCATGTTCACCCGGCCACCCTCCGCGCGGATCATGGCGTAGGAGCCGAACATCCCGCCGGTGGCCCGGAGTTCCGCCAGGTTCTGCGAGAGCAGCAGGTAGGAGCGCGGCCCGTCGGCGCCGAGCAGCGGCGGCAGCAGGCGGGCGCCCTGGTCGGCCGCAGCGGTCAGGCTGGCGAGGCGGTCCATCTCGGTGCGCAGGCCACCGAGGGCCGCGCGTACCTGGGTCACCAGGCGGTCGGTCGGCACGGCGGCCAGGTTGGTACGGGCCGCCTGGACGGTAGCGTTCGCCGCGGTCAGCTCCGGCGACATGGCGCGAAGTCTGGCCAGGTCGAGGCGCCCCTCCTTGGGCACCAGGGTGGCGAGGTCGGTCCGCAGCAGCGCCGGGAAGGCCCCTCGGGCGAGGTCGTCGATGGCGACCGCGATGCGGCTCACCGCCGACAGGTCGTCCCCGACGTACGGGCTGTGCTGGCCGAGCCACCAGCCCGGATCACCGGTGGCGTCGCGGGCGAGGGCGGCCTGCTCCTGCAGCGCGGCCAGGGTGCGTTGGGCGCGGACGATGTCCCCGCCCACCACGTCCGCGCTGAGCTCCTGGGCGAGTCCGGCCGCGTTGAGCAGGTGGGCGCGGGCCTGCCAGCCACGGAAGCCGACCCAGCCGGCGCCCAGCATCAGCAGCGAACCGGCCACCAGGCTGGCGAGCAGCGCACGGCGTATCCGGCGTGCCCTGGTCCGCCGTCGGGACCTCTCCTGCCGGCGCTGCCCCGCGTCGCGTTCCGTCACACCAGTCTCCGCTCAGAATCGGACAGAAATGACTATTCATCCGGTTTCTAGCATGGAACACCCGGCGTGGTGGTGGTATCGGCGGTTTTACGTTCGAAATCCGATACGCGAGGTTCGCTCCGCTAGTCAGGCGGACCGGCCCGCTCCCCGAGCCACGTCGTGGAGCATCCGCTCGATCCGGTCGACGCCGGCGCGCAGCGACATTTCCCGTTGGTATGCCTCGCGCCCTCGGCGACCCATGTCGACCCGGGCGGGCGGCGGTATGGTCGCGGCCAGCCAGAAGCGGTCCGCCAGCGCGGCCCAGTCCTCCGGCGGGCAGGAGAGCCCGGCCCGGGCCCGCTCGACCAGCTCCACCGTGTCACCGCCGGCGGAGGCGACCACCGGCGAGGCGCACGAGAGGGCGGCCTGCAGCTTGCCGGGCACGGTGCCGCGCAGCTCCGGCCGATCCCGCAGCATGACGAGTTGGTAGTCCGCGGCGGCATACAGGTCGGGCATCTCCACCGGCGAGCGGCGCTCGACGAAGCGGACGTTGTCGGCCCCCAGTTCGGCGGCGAGCCCCCGCACCCGCCGCTCCTCCGCGCCGGAACCGACGAGGACCAGGTCCATCGTCTGGTCCAGGGCCGCCGCCGCCCGCACCGCCGTCTCCAGTCCCTGCCGGGCCCCGATGGTCCCGGCGTGCATGACCACGCACCCGCCGTCGCGCCGGATCAGCCGGCGCGCGGCCGGGCTGGCCTCGGCCGGGTGGAAGATCCGCTCGTCGGTCCAGTTGAGCACCACCCGCACCCGGGCCGGATCGGCGCCGCCGGCGACGACCAGGTGCCGCATCGACGGCGCGGTGACGGCGATTCCGTCGGCCGCCTCGTAGATCCGGCGCATGGTCGTGCCGATCCGTCCCGACCACCGGTTGGCCTCCGCGGCAGCGCCGGTCGCGTTCTCCTCGTCCGGCCACACGTCCTGCACATGCAGGACGGTGGGGATCCGGCCCAGCAGGCGCAGCAGGCCGGCGGTGGCGAACGTCGTGGCGGGCAGTTGGAAGACGTACAGCGCGTCGACGCCGGCGAGGTACCGCCGCCCGATCAGGCCCGCGCTGCCCGCGAAGGAGAGATAGCTCGCCATCCGGGCGCCCGTCGAGCCGTCGCCGCCGCTGTAGCGGGGCACCCGGCGGACGGTCAGCCGCTCGCTGTGCGTCTGGTGCCGCCACCGCTGCCGCCACCCCGGGTAGACGTGCCCGCCCGGGTAGTCGGGAAAGCCGGTCAGCACCCGCACCTCGTGCCCCCGGGCGGCCAGCTCCTCGGCGAGGCTGCCCGGGATGAAGGCCGGCTCCGGCGGGAAGTGGTACGACAGGATGCCGACTTTCATCCGCGTACCCCCGCCCGGGCCGGCGCGGCGGCACCGCGACCTGGGGCGTGGTCCGCATAGGATGCCGTCAGACCCTCACCGACCGGCCCCGGGACCCGGGGAACCGGTGTCTCCGTCGCAACGCCCGCGCGGACGCCTACGCCGCTGAGAGGGGCCCGCATGGCCGACCGGATCCTGTTCGTGTGCCACGCCAACCTGTGCCGTTCGCCGATGGCCGAGTACATCGCCGGCAGCCTGCTGGCCAAGCTGCCGGTGCAGGTCGCCAGCGCCGGCACCAACGCGATGGACGGCCGGGCCATGCATCCGCACGCCGCCGCCGTGGCCGCGGAGACCGGCCGGGACCCGGCGGAGTTCCGCAGCAGGAAGCTGTGCGCCGCCCACCTCGCCGACGCGGCGCTGGTGCTGGCCGCCACCCGGCGCGAGCGTTCGCTCTGCGTCGCGCTCGCCCCGGCCGCACTGCACCGCACCTTCACGCTCCGCCAGTTCGGTCGGCTCGCCGGCGTGGCCGGCTCACCGGAGACGGCGACGGCGGGGGCCCTGCGGGCGGCGGTCGAGGCCGCCGCCCGG
>JAEVHO010000364.1 GCA_016802835.1 Micromonospora sp. ATA32
ATCCCGGCGGCGGGGTGCACGGCGCGCCCGGGGCCAACGCCGCCCGGGCGGCGCTGGCCCGCGACCACACGGTCACCGGCGGCCTGTACGCGGGCGTGATCGGCGCCGCGCACCGGGCGGTCTACCGCTGACGCGCCGGCGGCGGCCCGTCAGCGCGTGATGTTGCGGTGCCGGGTACGCAGCTTGAACGGCATCAGCGCGCTCTCCACCTTGGTGGCGGTGGTCATCTTCGAGACGCCGTCGTGCCGCTCCTCGAAGCGGATCGGCACCTCCAGGATCGTGTGCCCGAGCTTGGTGGCCAGGTAGTGCATCTCGACCTGGAAGCTGTAGCCGTTGGACTGCACCCGCTCCAGCCCGATGTCGCGCAGCGCGTCGCGCGCCAGATCTTGAAGCCGGCGGTGAGGTCGCGGATCCGGACCCGCAGCAGGGTGTGCACGTAGAGGTTGGCCCAGCCGCTGAGCGCCCGCCGGTACAGCGGCCACGCCTCGTCCAGCTGCCCGCCCGGTACGTAGCGGGAGCCGATCACCACGCCGGCCTGGGTGGCGAGCAGCGCGCCGAGCATGCCCGGCAGCGCCTCCGGCGGGTGGGACAGGTCGGCGTCCATCTGCGCCACGTACTCGGCGCCGCCGTCGAGCGCGCGCCCGATCCCGTCGACGTACGCGCGGCCGAGACCCTCCTTGCCCGCCCGGTGCGCGACCTCGATCCGGTCGGGGTGCTCGATCGCCAGCTTGTCGGCCACGTCGCCGGTGCCGTCCGGGGAGTTGTCGTCCGCGACGAGGATCCTCAGCCTCGGCAGCGGCAGCGCGAGGAGCCGCTCGACCAGGACCGGGAGGTTGCCCGCCTCGTTGTAGGTGGGCACGACGACGGTCAGGCGTGCGTCCCGCCACGGCGAGGGCAACTGCACGGGCTCGATCATGACGGACATCCTCAGTTTGCCGACAGGGTTCCCCGAAAGGGTAGCCAGTGGCCGCTGCGCGGTCGTAGTGGCTCCCCCGTTCGACGCGAGGAACGGCAGCCGTCACGCTCCGTGTCAGCCGTCCGACTTCTGCCGGGTGGAGATGTCGGAGAGCCGGTTGAGGGTCTCCTTGTTGCGCTGGTGCAGCACCAGGTCGTTGAGCTTGTTTCGGATCCAGCGGAGCGGACCGGCGGCGAAGTCCTCGCCGATCCGGACCCGGGTGGCGTTCTCGCCGACGGGTTCGAGGGTGAACACCACGATCGCCTCGCCGGCCGGCCAGAGACCCGCGCGCAGCACGAGTTTGCGGGGCGACTCGCAGGCCAGCACCGTCGAGGAGTCCTGCAAGGAGAACGGCCACGGCCCGGCCCGGTGGTGCAGCCGGCTGCCGGCCCGGGGCCAGGCGTCGTCCACGCCGCGCACGTGTGCGGTGCCCACCACCCAGTCGCTGTATGTCCACCCGTCGGCGAGCACGGCGAAGACCTGCTCCGGGGGTGCGTCGATCACTTTCTCCACAATAGCCACGGCGGCTCCCTACCCGGGGAAACCGCCGGGCTAACGGGCCGGACGGGTTAGCTTCTCCGGGGCGGCGGGTAAGGCGGCAACGGCCGGTGAAGCGCGGCCGGGCCGGCGATGGCGTGCCGCGCCGGGAGGGTCACGTTTACTCCTCGGGGCGCAGGGAACCCGCCGGCTGTGCGACGGGACCAGAGGGAGCCGCATCAGCGCAGGTCAGCCCGGGTTCGCCCGGGTGACGGCCACTCCGCGTACGGTCGGGTCCTGTTCGACGCGGTGCTGCTGGACCGGGACGGCACGCTGATCGAGGACGTGCCCTACAACGGTGACCCGGAGAAGGTCCGGCCCGTGCCGGGGGCCCGGGAGGCGTTGGACCGGTTGCGGGCGGCGGGGCTGCGCCTCGGCGTGGTGACCAACCAGTCGGGACTGGCCAAGGGGCTCTTCTCGGCCGAGGACCTGCGGCGGGTCAACGCGCGGGTCGAGGAGCTGCTGGGGCCGTTCGACACCTGGCAGTTCTGCCCACACGACGACGGCGACCGCTGCGGCTGCCGCAAGCCCGCGCCCGGTCTGGTCCGGCTGGCCGCGCGGGCGCTGGGCACCACACCCGAGCGCTGCGTGCTGGTCGGCGACATCGGTGCGGACATGACCGCGGCGGGCGCCGCCGGCGCCGCCGGCATCCTGGTGCCCAACCCGACCACCCGCCCGGCTGAGGTGGCCGCCGCGCCCCGGGTGGCCGCCGACCTGCCCGGCGCGGTGGCGGAGATCCTGTCCCGGATCGGCCTGGTCACCGGCCCGACGCCAGCCGTCCGACGCCGGCGCGTGCTGGTGGTACGGGCCGACTCGGCCGGCGACGTGCTGGTCACCGGGCCGGCCATCCGGGCCGTCGCGGCCGGCGCCGAGACGGTCGTGCTGCTCTGCGGACCCCGCGGCCGGGCCGCCGCCGAACTGCTGCCCGGCGTCGACGAGATCGTCGAATGGCCGCTGCCCTGGATCGAGGCCACGCCCCCGCCCGGTCGACCGCGCCGACATGGCCCGGCTGACCGCCCGCCTGACCGACGTGGACGTCGACGAGGCGGTCATCTTCACCAGCTTCCACCAGTCACCCCTGCCGCTGGCCCTGCTGCTGCGGACCGCCGGCGTCCCGCGGATCTCCGCGATCAGCGACGACTATCCCGGCTCCCTGCTCGACGTCCGGCACCGCGTGCCGCAGGGCCTCCCGGAGCCGGAACGCGCGCTGTCGCTGGCCGCGGCCGCCGGCTTCGTCCTGCCGCCCGGGGAGGAGCCGGGGCTGCGGCTGCGCACCGACGGGGTGCCGCCGGCCCCCGCCGGGACCGGCCCGGCCGGCTACCTGGTGGTCCACCCCGGCTCGGCGGTGCAGACCCGGGCCTGCCCGCCCGAACTCGCCGCCCGGATCGTCCGGGTGCTGGCCGCCGCCGGGTACCGGGTGGTGGTCACCGGCGGGCCCGACGAGCGGGACCTGACCGCCCGGGTGGCCGGCACCAGCGGGATCGACCTGGGCGGCCGGACTGGGCTGGTGGAGCTGGCCGGAATCGTCGCCCGGGCCGGCGCGCTGGTGGTCGGCAACACCGGGCCGGCCCACCTGGCCGCCGCGCTGGGCGTGCCGGTGGTCAGCCTCTTCGCCCCGACCGTCCCGTTCGGACAGTGGGGGCCGTACCGGGTGCCGACGGTGCGGCTCGGCGACGCCGGAGCGCCTGCCGGGACACCCGGGCCACCCGCTGCCCGGTGCCGGGGCATCCCTGCCTGTCCACTGTGGAACCGGGCCGGGTCCTCGAGGCGGTGCGGCTGCTGGGCGTACCGGCCGGAGCGGCGGAGACGGCCGCGCCGGTCGTGGCGGGGACGGTCGGCGGACCGGAGGGGGTCGCGGCGACCGGCGGTACGGCCCGACCGGCGGTGACCACCATCGGCGGGAGCGCCCGATGAACATCCTGGTGTGGCACGTGCACGGCTCGTGGACGACGTCCTTCGTGCACGGCAAGCACCGCTACCTGGTGCCGGTCACCCCCGACCGTGGCCCGTACGGGCTGGGTCGGCCCGCACCTACCCCTGGCCGGACAGCGCGGTGGAGGTCAGCCCGCAGGAGCTCAAGCGCGCCGAGGTGGACCTCGTCATCCTCCAGCGACCCGAGGAGTTCGACCTGGCCTGCGAGTGGTTGGGCCGCCGGGTGGGACGCGACCTGCCGGCGATCTACGTGGAGCACAACACCCCCAAGGGCGACGTGCCGAACAGCCGGCACCCGATGGCCGACCGCGACGACTTGTCGATCGCCCACGTGACGTACTTCAACGAGCTGTTCTGGGACAACGGCGGCACCCGCACCACCGTGGTCGAGCACGGCGTCGTCGCACCGGGCGTCGAGTGGACCGGCGAGCTGGACCGGCTGGCCGTGGTCATCAACGAGCCGGTACGCCGCTGGCGCATCACGGGGACGGACCTGCTGCCCCGGTTCGCCGAGATCGCCCCGCTGGACGTGTTCGGCATGGGGGTGGCCGGGCTGGCCGACCGGCTCGGCCTGCCGGCGGACCGGTTGACCAGCCACGACGACGTCCCCCAGCACCGGATGCACGCGGAGCTGGGGCGGCGGCGGGCGTACCTGCACCTGTGCCGGTGGACCTCGCTCGGGCTGAGCCTGATCGAGGCGATGACGATGGGCATGCCGGTCGTCGCGCTGGCCGCCACCGAGGCCGTGGAGGCGGTGCCGCCGTCCGCCGGCGCGCTCTCCACCCGCGTCGAGGCCCTGCTGGACGCCGCCGGGCGGTTCATCGAGGAACCGGCGGTGGCCCGCCTGGCCGGCGCCGAGGCCCGGGCCGCCGCGCGGGACCGCTACGGCCTCGACCGATTCCTCGCCGACTGGGACCGGCTGCTGGAGGAGGAAACATGCGCATCGCGATGATCTCGGAGCACGCCAGCCCGCTCGCCGTTCTGGGCGGCGAGGACGCCGGTGGCCAGAACACGCATGTCGCCGAGCTCTCCGCCGCGCTCGTGGCGGCCGGCCACGAGGTACGGGTCTACACCCGCCGGGACGCCCCGGACCTGCCGGTGACGGTCCGCGCCCCGGACGGCTACGACGTGGTGCACGTACCGGCAGGTCGGCCGAGCCGGTGGCGAAGGACGCGCTGCTGCCGCACATGACGGAGTTCGGCCGCTGGCTGGTCGACCGGTGGCGCGGTGGCGACTGGACGCCCGAGGTGATCCACGCGCACTTCTGGATGAGCGGACTCGCCGCGCTCGCCGCCGGTCGCGGACCGGGTTGCCGGTGGTGCAGACGTACCACGCCCTGGGCACCGTCAAGCGCCGCCACCAGGGCGTCCAGGACACCAGCCCGGCCCGCCGGGTGGCGTATGAGCGGGAGCTGGGCCGGACGGTGGACCGGGTGATCGCCCAGTGCCGGGACGAGGTGGGGGAGCTGGTCCGGATGGGCGTGCCCCGGTCCCGGATGACGATCATCCCGTCCGGGGTCAACCTGACCACCTTCGCCCCGCTCGGTCCGGCCGCCGACCGGGACGAGGACCGGGCCCGGATCCTCACCGTCGGTCGGCTGGTGGAGCGCAAGGGCTTCCAGACCGTCATCCGCGCGATGGCCTTCGTGCCCGACGCCGAGTGCGTGGTGGTGGGTGGTCCGCCGGCCGGCCTGCTGGAGACCGACCCGTACGCCCGCCGGCTGCGGGCGCTGGCCGGATCGTGCGGGGTGGCCGACCGGGTGAAGCTGATCGGCGCGGTGCCCCGCGAGGAGATGGGCCGCTGGTACCGCTCAGCGGACCTGCTGGTCGCCGCCCCCTGGTACGAGCCGTTCGGGCTCACCCCCTTGGAGGCGATGGCCTGCGGCGTACCGGTGATCGGCACCGCGGTCGGCGGGCTCATCGACACGGTGCGGGACGGGGTGACCGGTGACCTCGTGCCGGCCCGCGACCCGCGCGCGCTGGGCGCCGCGATCCAGGGCCTGCTCACCGACCGGATCCGCCGGTTCGGGTACGCGGCGGCCGCGCTGGACCGGGCCCGGCGGCGCTACTCCTTGGCGGCCACCGCCGACCGGCTGGCCGAGGTGTACGGCGAGGTGGCCG
>JAEVHO010000365.1 GCA_016802835.1 Micromonospora sp. ATA32
CGTGATCGGCGTCGGCCTCAACGTCACGCTGCGGGCCGACGAGCTGCCGGAGAACCCGACCGGGCTGCCGGCCACCTCGCTGCAACTGGCCGGCGCCGTGGCGACCGACCGGGATCCGCTGCTGCGTGCCCTGCTCCGCTCGCTCGCCGACTGGTACGACCGCTGGCGCACCGCCGGCGGGGACGCGGTCGGCAGCGGCCTGCGCGACGCCTACCTGGCGGCCTGCGCCACGGTCGGCCGCGAGGTGCGCGTCCTGCTGCCGGACGGGCAGCAGCTGACCGGTGTCGCCACCGGGGTCGACACGGACGGCCAACTGGTGGTCAGCTCGGGCATGAACGAGCGGCGGCTGGCCGCCGGCGACGTGCTGCACCTGCGCTGACCGGCCCGCCGCCGGCGGGCGGTTCCGCAGCCTCGCCAGCGGACGGTTCGGACCCTGATCGGGCCGCCGCCGGCGGGACCGTTCGTGCGGTGGGCGCGATGCCGCCGCGCGGCTGATTCGCGTATGAGCGTCGACCGGTTACGGTCAGCGCGTCCAGTTCTGCGAGGAGGTTTCCGTGGCGTTCCCCGAAGACGTGCTCACCGAAGACGAGCATGTCGTACTGCACCTGCACCCGCACTGGAAGGCGCTGCTGCGGCCGATCCTGGTGCTGGTGCTCGCCGTCGCGGCGGTGGTCGCGGGCTGGATCCTGCTGCCGGACGGCGACGGCGGCACCATCGCGCTCTACGTGATCGCCGCCCTGGGCCTGGCGCTGGTGCTCTGGCTGGGGCTGTGGCCGTTCCTGGTCTGGCGCACCACCCACTATCTCTTCACCAACGAGCGGGTCCTGCTCCAGCAGGGCGTGCTCTCCCGGGACCGGCGGGACATCCCGCTCGCCCGGATCAACGACCACACGATGAACCAGCGGTTCGTCGAGCGGATGCTCGGCTGCGGCACGCTGACCATCGAGTCCGCCGGTGAGCGCGGCCAGTCGGTACTCAACGACGTCCCCGGGGTGGGTCAGGTGCAGACCAAGCTCTACGAGCTGGTCGAGGCCCACAACGACAAGCACTCCCTGGGCGACGGCGAGATGCGGGACATCCTCGCCGACATGCGCGAGGGCAAGCCGCTCCGCGACACCACCAGCTGACCCCACCCGGCCCCCGGGCCCGGTCCGACTAGGTCCGGGCGCCGGGGGTGCGGAGGCTGAACCAGCCGCGGAAGCGGGTGCGGAGCACCTCCTGCTCGGGGCGGTCATCGGCGCCGAGGCGGAGCATGGTGCCGGTGAGGCTGACGGTGCCCAGCCCCGGCCGGGCGGTGGAGGGCCGGCTGCCGATCACGTCGAGGCGTACCGCCAACCGGTCTCCGGCGCGCACCGGGGCGAGCCAGCGCAGCTCCTCCAGCCCGGGGGAGGCGTCCGCCGCCGCCCGGGAGAGCACGTGGTCGACGTACGCGCGCATGAACAGGCTCACGGTGTAGAAGCCGCTCCCGATCAGTCCGCCGTGGTGGCTCGCCCCGGCCAGCTCCGCGTCCACGTGGTACCACTGCGGGTCGAAGCGGCGGGCGAAGGCGACCATCTCGTCGCCGTCCACGGTCACCACGCCGAGGTCGAAGGTGAGCCCGGGGGTCAGGTCCTCGAAGAACAGCTCGGCCTGTCCAACCGGTGCCGGAGCGGATGGCGGGTGGCGTCACCGGCGGGTCGAGCGGCGGGTGGCGGCGTGCAGTTCGGCGGCGAGCTCCGCGTCCAGGTCACCGGCGATGGAGCCGCCCACCCCCGCGTCCAGCGGCGCCGGGCGACCCTGCGCGCCCGGCTGGCCGTACGCCGGCCCGGTGACGTGGTCCCGGTGGCCGGTGCCGGGCGCCGGCTCGGCCTCGTCCAGCTCGGTGACCGACTCGGCCAGCTCGGCGACCGGGTCCATCTCGGCCATCGTGTCCCACTCGTCCCGGGGCAGCTGGTGCCAGCTCTCCTCGGCGGCGTGCGCCGGGACCGGCTGGAAGACGAACGTCCGGTAGGACCAGAACCGGAACAGCGTGGCCAGAAAGACGCCGCCGGTCTTCGCCACGTTCAACGCCAGCAGGCTGGACACGCCGAGGCCGTACTTCGCCGCGGCCAGCACGCCGAGCTCGATCATCAGCCCGGTGGCATTGAACAGGAAAAACAGGACGTACTCGCGGCGTAGGGCTGATTTCGGTCGATCCCGGTACGTCCAGTACCGGTTCATCAGGTATGACGTGATCGTCGCCACGGCGGTGGCGATGACCGCCGCCTTCAACTGGCCGTCGACAAAAACCGTCAGTGCCAGGGCATTGAACACCGCGTAATTGATGACGGTGTTGATGCCGCCGACGATGCCGAATGTGAGCGCCTCGTGGATGAACTTCTGCCAGCGCTCGGGCAGCAGACGGACAAGAGGCATGCGGAACACCTTAGGGCAGAGGGCGGGGCCGGGACGGGCCGCCCGGGCGAGGTGGGCGGCAGGTCACGCACCGGGCTCTCGGTCGTGCTGCCGCACTTCCGGAACGGACGGAGTTCCCGCTTCCACGAAGACGAACCGTCGGTACGACCAGAACCGGAACAGCGTCCCGAGGGCGGTGCCGACGATGAAGCTGGCGATGTTGTCGGCCAGTGTGGTCTGGAAGACCCCGGGCCAGATGCTGCCCAGCCCGTACCGGCTGATGGCCAGGCAGGCCACGGCGATGCCCAGGCCGACCGCGTTGAAGAAGAAGAACAGCGCGTACTCGCGGGCCGGGTTGGAGCGCTGGCGGTGCCGCCAGGTCCAGAACCGGTTGCCGAGGAAGGCGACGGTGGCCGCGATCACGGTGGCGATCGTCTTGGCGGTGACCTGCTCGACGTCGCGGACGGCCGTCAGGTAGTTGAAGAGCGTGAAGTCGATGAGGAAGGCGATCCCGCCCACCGTGGCGAACTTGCTCAACTCACGGACGAGGTGACCGAAGCGGTCGATGAGGGCGCGGATCAGACCTGGGCGGGTCTGCGGAGATCCTGGTTGGTCCCCCGTCATCGTCGCAGCCACCCGCCGAGCGTACCGGTTGCCCGCATCCTGGGCGGGCAGCAACGGCCAGCCGGTTTCCGCCCCGTCAGCGGGCGCTGAACCGGAACCCGGTTGCCGGTGATCGCAGCGTAACTCCGGGTGGGTCGAACGGGCGTCGATCGTGGAAATGGTCATCCCCACGGCGGTGTGATGTTTCCCGGATCGGGTAGGCGGAGGCCGACGTCAGATGAAGGTTCAGCGCAGGATTTGCGTGAAACTGCGCGCGAAAGCGGGTATTAGCTCGCGATGCCGCAGCGTGGCCGTACCTTGTGCAGTTCTTCACAACCACTCCCACTGACTCGCGACGCCGCCCGGTTTACGCTGAGGCCAATCCCAAGGTTTCCACGAAGGCGACGCATCGGCGCCGTCAAGACTCGTGCATCCCATAGATCGGTCAGCGTCGACCACAAGGAGATGTGACATGGTTGCTCCGGCTGCTGTTCGGGGTATCGATCAGGCCCCGACGTCCAACCCCAAACTGCTCGCCTGGGTCCGAGAAGTCGCGGAACTGACCACGCCCGAACGGGTGGTGTGGGTGGACGGGTCCGATGAGGAGTGGCGCCGCCTCACCGACGAGCTGGTCGAGGCCGGCACGCTGATCCGGCTGAACCCGGAGAAGAAGCCCAACTCGTTCTACGCTCGGACGGACCCGACGGACGTCGCCCGGGTCGAGGAGCGCACCTTCATCTGCTCCGTCGACGAGGCGGACGCCGGCCCCACCAACAACTGGATGGCGCCGTCCGAGATGAAGCGGACGATGACCGAGCTCTACCGCGGTTCGATGCGCGGTCGGAGGATGTACGTCATCCCGTTCGTCATGGGCCCGGTCGAGGCCGAGAACCCCATGTTCGGCGTCGAGATCACCGACAGCCCGTACGTGGTCGCCTCGATGCGGATCATGACCCGGATGGGCGCCAAGGTGCTCGAGGCGATGGGTGACGACGCGGACTTCGTGCACGCGCTGCACTCGATCGGCGCGCCGCTCGCCCCCGGCCAGCAGGATGTGGCGTGGCCGGCCAACGAGACGAAGTACATCTCCCACTTCCCGGAGACCCGGGAGATCTGGTCCTTCGGCTCCGGCTACGGCGGCAACTCGCTGCTCGGCAAGAAGTGCTACTCGCTGCGGATCGCCAGCGTGATGGGCCGGGACGAGGGCTGGCTCGCCGAGCACATGCTGATCCTCAAGATCACCTCGCCCGAGGGGAAGGTCCACCACATCGCCGGCGCCTTCCCGTCCGCCTGCGGCAAGACCAACCTCGCGATGGTGGAGCCGACCATCCCGGGCTGGAAGGTCGAGACCATCGGCGACGACATCGCCTGGATGCGCTTCGGCGAGGACGGCCGGCTGTACGCGGTCAACCCGGAGTACGGCCTCTTCGGCGTCGCGCCGGGCACTGACTGGAAGACCAACGCCAACGCGATGCGGACGCTGGACCGCGGCAACTCCATCTTCACCAACGTGGGCCTCACCGACGACGGGGACATCTGGTGGGAGGGCATGGGTGAGCCGCCGGCGCACCTGATCGACTGGAAGGGCAACGACTGGACGCCGGAGAGCGAGAACACTTCCTCGCACGCGAACAGCCGGTTCTGCACCCCGATCACCCAGTGCCCGATCCTCGCCGACGACTACTACGACCCGAACGGGGTACCGATCGACGCCATCCTCTTCGGTGGCCGTCGCCGGGACACCATCCCACTGGTGACCGAGGCCCGCGACTGGGTGCACGGCGTCTACATGGGCGCGACGCTCTCCTCGGAGACCACCGCCGCGGCGTCCGGCGCGGTCGGCGTGGTTCGGCGTGACCCGATGGCGATGCTGCCGTTCATCGGCTACCACGCCGGCGACTACTTCCGGCACTGGATCGAGATGGGCAAGGGCGCCGACGGCGACGAGGCCAAGCTGCCCAAGATCTACTACGTCAACTGGTTCCGCAAGGACCCGGAGGGCTCCTTCCTCTGGCCGGGCTTCGGCGAGAACTCCCGGGTGCTCAAGTGGGTCGTCGAGCGGCTCGAGGGCACCGCCGGCGCGGTGGAGACCCCGATCGGCATGGTCCCGGCGCAGGACGCGCTGGACGTCGACGGTCTCGAGATGACCCCGGAGGACTCCGGATCGCGCTGAAGGTCGACCCGGACGAGTGGCGCAAGGAGCTCCCGCTGGTCACCGAGTGGTTCGAGAAGTTCGGTGACAAGCTGCCCGGGGTCCTCTGGGCCGAGCTGGACGCGCTGCGCGCCCGACTCGACGCGGAGCAGCCGCAACGACAGGTGTGATCCGCGCCCGAACCGGGCATCATCGGATTTCATGAGGACGCCGCCGAGACCGAGGTCCGGCGGCCGTGCTGTTCTGGCTCTTTGCCGGCATCAGGGCCGGCTACGCCGGCTTGACCCGGGGCGCTACGGATGTGACATGAGTGAGCGCAGCGACGAGTTCGACGTGGTGGTGGTGGGCGCGGGGCCGGCCGGGGCGGCCGGCCGCGCTGG
>JAEVHO010000366.1 GCA_016802835.1 Micromonospora sp. ATA32
CACTCACGCACAGCACCCGCCCGCCGTTACCCGACCGACACCAACCACCGCCGATACCATTCAATACCCGGGCAAATCGACCGGATGTTTATGGCAGTGGGGTAAACCCTCGACATACTCATCAAACTTGTCCTATCTGTGCCGGACGGCTTCTACCGTCCATAACGGATCTTCCGATCAATCCGTTACACAGATCTCGCTACAAGCCCGACGTTGTTCCACATCGGCGGGCGCAGCAAGGCCGACATCGACGCCGGTGGGGTGTTGCCCGGCTTCGACGGCACCATCGTGCGTGACGGCTACGCCGCCTACCAGCACCTGAGCGACGCGCAGCACGCCTGGTGCGGGGCGCATCTGATCCGTGACCTGCGCGCCGTGCACGAGCAGGATCCGGCCGGCCAGCAGTGGGCGGAGGTGATGGCCGACACGCTGCTCATGGCCAAGACCATGACCGAACAGGCCGTCGCGGCCGGCCGGGAGGCGTTGACCGACGCCGAGATCAGCCACATCCGGGCCTGCTACGCCGGCGCGATCGCCTACGGCCGCCAACAGAACCCACCCAACCGCCACGGCGAGCTGACCCGAGCCGGGAAACTGGCCGAGCGTTTCCACACCCACCGCGGCATGATCCTGCGATTCGTCGTCGACCTGGCCGTGCCGTTCACCAACAACCAAGCCGAACGTGATCTTCGCCCGGTCAAGCTGCAGCAGAAGATCTCCGGCACCTGGCGAACCCTGCAAGGACTCGCCGACTTCGCCGCGGTCCGCTCCTACCTGTCCACCGCCGCCAAACACGGCATGGACGCACTCGACGTGCTCAAACAGCTGTTCACCACCGGACCCTGGATGCCTTCAGCTCACTCAAGCTGAATACGTACGATGGCGAAGGCGTTCGACGCGGGTTTCCAGCGCATCGTCCATCGGGTCCTGCCGGTCCCGGCCGGGTCCAGGGACCGGGTCACGAGATACTGGCACTTTAACGCCGCCTGCTCATTCGGGAAGTGCCTGCGGGCCTTGACCGCCCGCCGGTAGCGGGCGTTCAACGACTCGATCGCGTTGGTCGAGCAGATCACCGTGCGGATCTCCACGTCATAGTCCAGGAACGGGATGAACTCCGCCCAGGCGTTGCCCTGGCCAGCCAGATCCTGCACAGCGATCACGAGATCGAGCTGAAACCGACGAGGCCGGAGCAGGAATTCTGCTCCGGCCTCGTCGAAGACAGATCGCTGCTCTACCAATTGAGCTACATCCCCAGGTGGTGGGCCGGAGGTACCACCATGCGAACCGGTCGACCATCGCCGGTGATCTACTTCCGCTGCCTGCAAGCAGTTCGCATGCCGGTCAGGGTGCCCGATGACGAGTCGGAACAGAGGTTGCGCCCTCCTGCTCGTTGCTCACTCGGGCCGTTCGGCCGCAGCACTTCTTGTACCTCGCTCCCGTCCCCCCACCAGCCCAGATTGTTGCGCGGCGGCCAGGCGATGGTGCCCCGTTCGGCGAGGGTCTCGCGGTAGCGAGCCTTCACCGCCGGGCTGCGACGCCAACGTTCACTCCTTCGTGCCATCCATGAGGGCGTCGATCAGCGCGCGCAGTGCGGGCTGCGTCAGCGAGATCTCTCGGACCGCGGCGTAGGTCGTCCTGATCGGCTCCGGGCGGCGGACCCGGCGGATGGTGACGCCCGGATGGCGGGTGGCCAGTCCTAGTCGGGGGATAAGGCTGACGCCGAGGCCAGCCGCGACGAATCCCTGAGCCGTGGCGTAGTCCTCCGACTTCGCCACGAAGTCCGGGCTGAAGCCCGCTGCGGCGCAGGCGTCGATTATGGGCTCCAGGCAGGGGCCGGGGGGTTCACTGCCGACCCAAGGTTCGCTGGCGAGGTCGGCGAGGTCGATCACCCGTTGCACGGCGAGCGGGTGTCCGCTGGGCAGCACGGCGTGGTACGTGTCGTCGAGCAGGTGCACCACGCGGATGCCCTGGTGGCTTTCATCGCTCGGTCGGCGGACCACGATGGCCAGGTCGGCGTTGCCCTGCTCCACGTTCGGCAGTGGATCATCCGGATCGGTCACCTTCGCGTCGATCGCCACGCCGGGGTGCTCGCGCCGGAGTCGGGCGAGGGCGGGTGCCCACCCGCACCCTGTTCGCGGCCGCGATCCTGCTGTTCATCGTGGGCACGGCCCTGGCCGTCGTCGCACCCGGCTTCAGCGTCGTGCTGCTGGCCCGCATCATCCAGGCCGCCGGCACCGCGATCATCCTGCCGCTGCTGATGACCACGACCCTGACCTCCGTCCCGGTGGCCTACCGCGGCACGGTGATGGGCCTGAACTCCGTGGTGATCTCCGTGGCCCCGGCGATCGGCCCCACCCTCTCCGGCGTCGTCGTCGACTCCCTCGGCTGGCGCTGGCTGTTCGGACTGATGCTGCCGTTCGCCCTGGTCACGTTCGTGCTCGGCGTCGTGCTCATCCGGGCCACCAGCGAGACCGTCAAGGCGCCGTTGGACGTCCCCTCGGTGGTGCTCTCCGCCTTCGCCTTTGGTGGCCTGGTGTACGGTCTCGCGTCCGTCGGCGCGATCCGCGAGGGCACCTGGGCGCCCGTGGCGGCGCTGGTGGTCGGCGTGGCCGCCCTGGTGGTGTTCGTGGCGCGGCAGGTGGGCCTGCAACAGAAGGGCAAGGCTCTGCTCGACCTGCGCCCCTTCGCCGTCCACAACTTCCGGATCTCCGTGATGATCGTGATCATCTGTATGGCCACGATGCTGGGCACCGTCATGGTGCTGCCGATCTACCTCCAGACCGGGCTGGGTGTCGGCGTCATGACCACCGGCCTGCTGCTGCTGCCGGGCGCCTCGTCCAGGCGTGCTGTCGCCGATCATCGGCCGGATCTACGACGCCGCGGGCCCGCGCCCCGTCGTGATCCCCGGAGCGATCCTGCTGTGCGGCGGCCAGTGGTGGTTGAGCACGGTGGGCGCGAACACCTCGCTGCGGCTGGTGGTCGCCATGCACGTGGTGTTCTGCATCGGCATGGCCATGCTGATGACCCCGCTGATGACCGTGTCCCTGGGCGCCCTGCCGCGCGACCTCTACGGCCATGGCAGCGCGATCATGAACACCCTGCAGCAGTTGGCCGGGGCGGCGGGCACCGCCCTGCTCATCGCCGCCATGACCATCGGGGCCGCCGCGGCGGCGGCCGGCGGCGCGACCGCGGCCCGGGCCCAGGCCCTCGGCACCCAGGACGCGTTCGTCTTCGGCGGCATCCTGGGGGTCGTCGCCGTGGTGTGCGCGCCGTTCGTGCGGCGCCTCCACCAGGCCGGCGGCCGCCAGGTCACCGGCTCCTGATCGGTCGACGCCGGGCAGGGCCGGTCGGGGCGCGGCGTCCCGACCGGCCCTGGACCCTCGATGCCCTGGACCTTCCCGGGCCGACCGGCGACGGCTGGCCGCAACCCTGCGGCAGATGCCTCTTCATGGTTGGCCGAGCGCCTGATCGGCCGGTCCGGTCGAAGCCCTGAAGGACCGACGTTTCCGGCAGCACATCCGCGCCGATGCCGCCGGGCACGCCCGGTGTGCCATCGGGTCCTCCATCCCGGGTACGGCCGGGCGCCACGCCCACCGAAGCCGCGACCACCGGGCGCACGCCGGTGCCGGCGGGAAGGGGGGTGGCGATGGGGGAGCAGCCGTCCGGGCCGCTCGGCGGCATCCTCGTCGCGGACTTCTCGCGGATCCTCGCCGGGCCGTACGCGACCATGCTCCCCGCCAACCTCGGTGCCGAGGTGACCAAAGTGGAGGGACCCGGCGGGGACGACACCCGCGCCTGTATGCCGCCGGTGCGGGACGGGACTTCCACCTACTACCTCGGCGTCAAACGCTCCGGTCGCCCTCGACCTCGCCGACCCCGATGACCTGGGCTCGCGCGGGAACTCGCCCGCCGCGCCGACGTCATGATCGAGAACTTCCGCCCCGGCGGGCTGCGGCGCTTGGGTCGACTATGACAGCGTCGCCGCCGGCAACGAAGGGATCGTCTACGCCTCCATCAGCGGCTTCGGCATCCACGCCGGAGCGCCACCTCATCACGGCGAATGTGCTTACTGTCGCCGCCCGACGTCCAGGTTCAGCGCCAATGGATGATCATCCACATACATCTTCGCCAGCGTCGACTTGCCGCACCCAGGCGGACCATTCAGAAGAATCAACCGCGGCACGACCGAGCTTACGATGAACACGTAAGCGGCCCCGTTTGGCCTCCCGTGACCCCACCTGGTGGCCCGTGGATGGCACGTCACCCCACGGCGCCCCACCCCGGAGCTCCAGGCATTACGAGATCAAGTTGCCTACCCCAGGCGCGAGGCATGGAAGTCAACAAACGCGCCCGAGTGGCCACTGCACCGCCCTAGGCTCAAACCTTGAACCGGCGGTCAGAAGCAGGAGGTCACGGCGGTGGGCACCGAGCAGCAGAACATGGAACTGATGCAGACCCTCGACGACGCATGGAACGCCCAGGACATCGACACGTTCAACAGTCGGCACCACGAGGACGTCGTGGTGCGGTGGCCCGGCAAACCGGAGACGCATGGTCAGCACAACCACGAGGCCGAGGCGAGGGACTTCTTCAAGGCGTTTCCGGATCAGCGGCTAGGCAACCGGCCATACAAGGTCCTGTTCGCCTCGGGTGACTGGACGTGCTCGATCGCACGCTTCACCGGCACCATGACCGGCCCCATGACCGGCCCGGACGGTAACGAGATCCCGCCCACCGGCAAGTCGTTCGACGTCGATTTCTGCACCGTGGCCCGATGGGTCGACGGAAAAATCGCCGAAGAGAACCTCTTCTACGACCTCACCACGTTCATGAAGCAGATTGGGCTGGCATAGTACGGCAGCCGCCAATGGCTAGTTGGGCGTTTCCCGAAGACCGTGTGACCACAGGCACGGAGTTCGCATGTCCGTCAGACCCTGCTCTGAGGTTGTTGTGGCGTACTGCGCTGGGCTAGCCCTGCATTCCGCACGTGGCTGATTCTCAGCACCATTCCAGTGGGTCGATGTCGAGGAGTTCGAGGAGGCGGAGTTGTAGGGGTGTGGGGTGAGGGATGGTGGGTGGGTTGCGGCCGGTCGCGGGGATGATCTTCATAGTGGCGAGGGCTTGCAGGATGAGCCGGGTGGTCGGGACGGCGGGGCGGCCGGCGTAGAGACCGGCGACGGTGCTCTGGCCGGCAGCGGCCAGGGCCTGTCTGACCTGGCGTTCGATCAGGCTGAAGATGAGCAGGGCGAGGCAGACCACGGTGATCATGGCGGTGATCCGGCGGTTGTTCTTCAGGTAGATCGCGGCGACGGCGAGGGGGCCTTTGAACGCGGAGTAACGGCGTTCGACGGCTTCCTGGCCTTTGTAGTGCAGCAGGACCTGACCCGCGTCGGCCTGGCCGGCGTCCAGGTTGGTCAGCAGGGCGTACCAGCCGTCGGTGGCCGCTTCGGCGTCGATC
>JAEVHO010000367.1 GCA_016802835.1 Micromonospora sp. ATA32
CCGTCCGGACCAGGTCGTTCCAGTCCGGGATCCGGTTCGCCAGTGGGCAGCCGGCGGTGTCGCTGTGGCAGAACGGGATGCCGCAGTCCATGCATCGGGTGGCCTGCTCGCGCACCAGCTCCTCGCCGGCCGGCGGATACACCTCCCGCCAGTCGCTGATCCGCACCGGCACCGGCCGGCGGGCCGGCAGCCGCCGGTTGTAGCGCAGGAAACCGTTCGGATCAGGCACGAGCCACCTCCTGGGTCGCCCGCGGCGCGGGCATGGCCGGCTCGGAGAAGGCAGCCGGCGCGGCTGGTGCCGCGAGGGCGCTCATCACCGCATCGTCGACGTCGCGGCCGGCGGCTTCGGCGGCTCGCATGATCTCCGTCACCCGGCGGTAGTCCCGGGGCACCACCGCGGTGAACTCCTCCACCGCCTCCGGCCAGCGCTTGAGCAGCTCCTCGGCGACCGCCGAGTCGGTCTCGGCGAGGTGCCGCTGCACCAGCTCGTGTAGCAGGTCGCGCTCCTCGCCGCGCAGCGGCGACAGGTCCACCAGCTCAGTGTTGACCCGGGCCCGGTCGAGGTTCCAGACGAACGCGGTGCCACCGGACATGCCGGCGGCGAAGTTGCGGCCGGTCCCGCCGAGCACCACCACGGTCCCGCCGGTCATGTACTCGCAACCGTGGTCGCCGACCCCCTCGACCACCGCCACCGCACCGGAGTTGCGCACCGCGAACCGCTCACCGACCCGGCCGCGCAGGAACAGCTCACCCGCGGTGGCCCCGTACAGGATGGTGTTGCCGGCGATGATCTGGTCCTCGGCCCGCTGCCCCGCCGCGGCGTCGCCGTCGACGAACGGCGCGGCGGCGTCCGGGCGGATGATGATCCTGCCGCCGGACAGGCCCTTGCCGACGTAGTCGTTGGCGTCGCCATGCAGCCGCAGGGTGACCCCGCGCGGCAGGAACGCGCCGAACGACTGCCCTGCGGTGCCGTGCAGCGCGAACTCGATGGTGTCGGTCGGCAGGCCGGCGCGCCGAACCGGCGGGTCACCTCGCCGCCGAGCATCGCGCCGATGCTGCGGTGCTCGTTGCGCACCGCCACCTTCACCCGGACCGGGGTGCGGTCGCGCAGCGCCGACTCGGCGAGGGTGATCAGCTCGTTGTCCAGGGCCAGTTCCAGGCCGTGGTCCTGGGCCCGGACGCGGCGCCGCGCGCGCCCGCCGGCAGCTCCGGCAGCTGGAGTACGGGCGCCAGGTCGAGCCCGTGCGCCTTCCAGTGCTGCACCGCCGGGGCGATGTCGAGCAGCTCGGTCTGCCCGATCGCCTCCTCGATCGAGCGGAAGCCCAGTTCGGCCAGGTAGCCGCGGACCTCCTCGGCGAGGAAGAGGAAGAAGTTCTCCACGAACTCCGGGGTGCCGGTGAACCGCTCGCGCAGCACCGGGTTCTGGGTGGCGATGCCGACCGGGCAGGTGTCCAGGTGACAGACCCGCATCATCACGCAGCCGGCGACGATCAGCGGGGCGGTGGCGAAACCGAACTCCTCGGCGCCGAGCAGCGCCGCGATCAGCACGTCCCGGCCGGTCTTGAGCTGGCCGTCGACCTGCACGGTGACCCGGTCGCGCAGGTTGTTGAGCAGCAGCGTCTGCTGCGCCTCGGCCAGCCCCAGCTCCCAGGGAGTGCCGGCGTGCTTGAGCGAGTTCAGCGGGGAGGCGCCGGTGCCGCCGTCGTGGCCGGAGATCAGGATGACGTCCGCCTTGAGCTTGGCCACCCCGGCCGCGACGGTGCCGACGCCGACCTCGCTGACCAGCTTGACGTGCACCCGGGCGGCCGGGTTGACGCACTTCAGGTCGTGCACCAGCTGGGCGAGGTCCTCGATGGAGTAGATGTCGTGGTGCGGCGGAGGGGAGATCAGGCCGACGCCCGGGGTGGCGTGCCGGGTCCGGGCGATCCACGGCCAGACCTTGTTGCCGGGCAGCTGACCGCCCTCGCCGGGCTTGGCGCCCTGGGCCATCTTGATCTGGAGGTCGTCGGCGTTGACCAGGTATTCGCTGGTCACCCCGAACCGGCCGCTGGCGATCTGCTTGACCGCCGAGCGGCGGGCCGGGTCGTGCAGCCGGTCGACGTCCTCGCCGCCCTCGCCGGTGTTGGACTTACCGCCGAGGCGGTTCATCGCGATGGCGAGGGTCTCGTGCGCCTCCGCCGAGATCGACCCGTACGACATCGCGCCGGTGGCGAACCGCTTGACGATCTCGCTGGCCGGCTCGACCTCGTCCAGCGGGACCGGGGGGCGTACGCCGGTGCGCAGGGTGAACAGTCCGCGGAGCGAGCCGGCCTGCGCCGCGAGGGCGTCGACCTTCTCGGTGTACTGCCGGAAGACGTCGTACTGACGGCTGCGGGTGGCGTGCTGGAGGAGGAAGACGGTCTCCGGGTTGAACAGGTGCAGCTCGCCCTCGCGGCGCCACTGGTATTCCCCGCCGACCTCCAGCCGGTCGGACGTCTCCGCGCCCGGGGCCGGCCAGGCGATGGCGTGCCGGGCGGCCACCTCGGCGTGGATCTCGGCCAGCCCGATGCCGCTGATCTTGCTCGGGGTGCCCCGGAAGTAACGCTCGACCAGCCGGGTGTCCAGGCCGACGGCCTCGAAGACCTGGGCGCCGCAGTACGACGACACGGTGGAGATGCCCATCTTGGACATGATCTTCAGGACGCCCTTGCCGAGCGCCTTGAGATAGTTGCGGACCGCCTTCGCCGCGATCATCGATGGCGGCTCATCAGGCTTGGTCGGCGACACTCCGGTCAATACTCCGGTGGAGATCATGTCCTCCACCGACTCGAAGGCGAGGTACGGGTTGACCGCCGCCGCGCCGTACCCGATCAGCACCGCCGCGTGGTGCACCTCGCGGCAGTCGCCGGACTCGACGATCAGCGCCACCTGGGTACGGGTCTGCTCCCGGACCAGGTGCTGGTGCACCGCCGCGGTGAGCAGCAGCGACGGGATCGGCGCGAGGTCGGCGTTGGAGTCGCGGTCGGAGAGGACCAGGATGCGTACCCCGTCCTCGATCGCCTCGGAGACGTGCCGGCAGATCTCGGTCAGCCGGGCCTTGATGCCCCGGCCGCCGTCGCGGACCCGGTAGAGCCCGGAGACCCGGACCGCCTTGAAGCCGGGCAGGTCGCCGTCCTCGTCGATGGAGAGGATCTTGGCCAGCTCGTCGTTGTCGATCACCGGGTAGGGCAGCCCGATCCGCCGGCAGCTCGCCGCGTTCGGGTCGAGCAGGTTGCCCTCCGGCCCGATGGTCGAGGCCAGGCTGGTCACCAGCTCCTCGCGGATGGCGTCCAGCGGCGGATTGGTGACCTGGGCGAAGAGCTGGTGGAAGTAGTCGTAGAGCAGCCGCGGCCGGGTGGACAGCGGCGAGATCGGGGTGTCCGTGCCCATCGAGCCGATCGGCTCCGCACCCACCCGGGCCATCGGCGCGAGCAGGATCTTCAGCTCCTCCTCGGTGTAGCCGAAGGTCTGCTGGCGGCGGCGGACGGAGTCGTGGGTGTAGACGATGTGCTCGCGCGGGGGGAGGTCGTCGAGCTGGATCAGCCCGGCGTGCAGCCACTCGTCGTACGGCCGCTCGGCGGCCAGCTCGGCCTTGATCTCGTCGTCGGAGACGATCCGGCCGGCGACGGTGTCGACCAGGAACATCTTCCCCGGCTGGAGCCGCCCCTTGGCGACCACCCGGGCCGGGTCCAGGTCGAGCACGCCGGCCTCGCTGCCGAGCACCACCAGCCCGTCGGAGGTCAGCCACCAGCGGCCCGGCCGCAGCCCGTTGCGGTCCAGCACCGCGCCGACGACCTCGCCGTCGGTGAAGGCGACCGAGGCCGGCCCGTCCCAGGGCTCCATCAGGCTGGCGTGGAAACGGTAGAAGGCGCGCTTGTCCGGACGCATGTCCGGGTCGTTCTCCCAGGCCTCCGGGATCATCATCAACACCGCGTGCGGCAGGCTCCGCCCGGCCAGGTGCAGCAGTTCGAGCACCTCGTCGAAGTTGGCCGAGTCCGAGGCGCCCGGGGTGCAGACCGGGAAGACGCGGCGGATGTTGCCCGGAATGTTCGGGCTGGCCAGCAGCGCCTCCCGGGCCTGCATCCAGTTCCGGTTGCCGCGGATCGTGTTGATCTCGCCGTTGTGCGCGATCAACCGGTACGGGTGGGCCAGCGGCCAGGACGGGAAGGTGTTGGTGGAGAAACGGGAGTGCACCAGCGCGATCGCGCTGTCGACCCGCTCGTCGGTCAGGTCCGGGTAGTACGCCGGGAGCTGGTCCGGGGTGAGCATCCCCTTGTAGACCATGGTCCGCCCGGACAGCGACGGGAAGTATGCCGGCACGCCCCGCTCGGCGGTCTCCCGCTCGGCCTGCTTGCGGACGCAGAACGCCACCCGGTCCAGGTCGAGGCCGGCGAGCGCGGACCCGGCCGGACGGCCGGGGAATCGGTCAGCCGGTGCGCGGCGAGGAAGAGCTGCCGGACCCGGGGCATCGCGGCGAGCGCGGTCTCCCCCAGGCCGTTCGGCTCGACCGGAACGTCCCGCCAGCCGAGCACGTCCGCCCCCTCGACCAGGGCGTACTTCTCGACGACCCGGCGGGCACGGGCCTCGGCGGAGTCGTCGTCGGGGAGGAAGACCAGGCCGGTGGCATATCCGCCGGCCGGGGGCAGCGGGAAGTCGACCACCGCGCGCAGGAACGCGTCCGGCACCTGGATCATGATCCCCGCGCCGTCGCCGGTGTTCGGTTCCGCGCCCCGGGCGCCCCGGTGATCCAGCCGGCAGAGCGCGCCGAGACCGTTGGCGACAACCGCGTGGGAGCGGCGTCCGTGCAGGTCCGCCACGAAGGCCACGCCGCAGGCGTCGTGCTCCTGGGCGGGGTCGTAGAGCCCGCTCACCGGCGGGGCCTGCTGCGGGCGGAGTGGGTACGGAAAAGCCACCGGGCCTCCTGTCGTCACTCAGGTTGGATCATGATCGGGACGACGTCGGCCCTTGTGGGTCTATTGAGTCTACGTTAGGGCGCAGTGCGCAAGGCCAGTTCGGATTGATCACACTTCCACAATGCGGGACGTGTAGTCTCGCGCGGTGGATCCCGTACGTGCTGACCTGTTCGACCGGCTGGAGCACTTCTACGACGCGCTGCCCCGGGATGCGGCCCGACCCGAGGAGTACGGCGCTCTGGTGCTCTTCGTCCGGGACGGCGCGGGATGGCCGTTCTATGCCCGGCCCCGGTTGGACGCCACGACACCGCCGTCGCTGGCCGACGTCACCGCCGTCCGGGAGCGGCAGCGCGAGCTCGGCCTGCCCGAGGCCTTCGAATGGGTCCACGAGACCACCCCCGACCTGCTCCCGGTCGCCCGCTCGGCGGGGCTGACCGTGCTGGAGGCGCCGCTGATGGTGCTCGACCCGGCCGCGCTGCCCCGACCCGGCCGCGCTGAGCGACGTACCGGCGCGGCTGCTGG
>JAEVHO010000368.1 GCA_016802835.1 Micromonospora sp. ATA32
CGCGGGACGGCCGGACGTGCGGTGCGCTACGGCTACGGGCCGACGAAGACCGCCTTCGCCCGCCAGTCGACGCCGTCCAACGTCGGGCCGCTGCGGGCGACGAACGCCCCCGGTGGGCACCCCGTCCGCCCACGGCGTCGAGGAGAGCTCACCGGTGCCGCGGCTCACCTTGTAGAGGGTGCCGCCGGAGAGCAGGACCCCGCCGGCGTCGGCGAACCCGGTGGCACCGGCGACGGTGAACGGGTCCGCCCCGACGACGCCGCTGTCCGGGGTGAACCAGCGCCAGAACAGCCCGTCTTGCCCGGAGAGCGTGTAGTAGAGCCGCCCCGCCGTGTAGAACATGCCGGTCACGTTCGGGATCTCGGCGTAGAAGCTCGTGGTGACCCCGGCGTACGTCTGGCCGGCCGGCCCGGAATCGGTCTCCACCGTGTCCCAGTAGGCGTCGTGGTACGGGTCGACCAGGGCGGGCGCGCCGAAGGTGGACCCGTCGAACGAGCGGCGGTACAGCGTGCCGTTCATCCCGTAGAAGAGGGTGCCGCCGACCCAGAAGGCGCCCCTGGCCGTGGACCAGGCAGTGCCGTCGGGGTTGGCCACCGGGCTCGCCCCGCCGACCGCGCTCGCCCCGTCGTACGACCGGACCTCGACCTCGTCGCCGGTGCCCGCCGGCGGCGGACCGGTCTTGACGATCTCGATGCCGTCCACCAGCGGGTTCTCCACCACGTGCCGGAAGTCGAGGTCGACCGAGCCGTCGCTGACGATGGTGAACGACCGCATGGTGCCGACGTTGTGCCCCACCGTGCCGGACAGGTCGAGGTCGTCGAGGACCGTGCTGCCGTCCAGCGCCACGTCGAAGATCCGGGAGCCGGGGGCGGCGGTGCCGTCGTACCGGTTGGCCAGGTAGAGCCGGACCTCGACCTCGGTTCCAGCGGCCACCGGGAACTGCCAGCTCATCTCCGGGTCGCCGCCGGAGTCCCACCGCTCGTCGCTGAACAGGGCCGCCGGGGTGCCGGTCGGAACGGTGGCGTCGACGCCGCCGACCGGAGCGAAGCCGGCCGTGCTGCTGCCGGCGTTGTGGTACGCGCTGGGCGTACCGCCGTCGTCGACCGCCCAGTCCGGCCCGTTGTCGGACGCGGCCACCGCCGGTCCGCCCGCGTTCACCCGGTACAGCACGTTCGTCGGCACCGGCACGCCCGCCCGGTAGACGTCACCCGGCAGGCTGGCCGTGGTGGTCGGGTGCGGGGCAGCGCCACCGGTCAGCGGGAAGAACGCGATCCGCTCGCGTCGGTACTGGAAGTTGCCGATCCAGGACTGGTCCGAGCCGAGCCAGAGCCCGGTCGGGGTGACCAGCAGCTCGGACACCCCGACGCCGCGCGGGTGCCGGCCCGGGTTCCAGGACAACGGCAGCCCGGTGCGCGGGTCGAGGGCGGCGATGCTGGCCCGGCCGACCGCGCCGGCCTGGGCGGCGTCGCCGCCGAGGCTGTTGTTCAGCCAGCGCATGTGCCCGCCGACGTAGACCGCCTGCTCGCTGATGCCGACGGACAGGAAGGTGTCCCCGCCGGAGTAGTCCGTCCAGGTCGGTTGCAGCTCGGTGCCGGTCGCGTCGGCCTCCCACCGGGCGGCGGCGTCGCAGAGCGTGCCGCCGTTCGGGGCGCCGGTGGTGACCACCACGAAGTAGCTGCTGTCCGGCGCGTACGCCACGTCCCGCACGTACGTGTCGAAGGCCCACCAGGCGCAGCGCGGGGTGTACCGGCTGGTGTTCCAGTCGGCGATGGTCGCCGCGGTGGCGCCGAGGGTGACTTTGACGATCTGGTCGTGCAGGACCCCGTCGGCCTTCTTGAAGTTGCCGACCACGACCAGCTGCTGACCGTCCGGCGACACGGCGAGCTTGCTCGCGCCGACCCCGGCGTTCGCGCCGCTGACCCCGTCGTAGTTGTGGTGCTCGGTGAGCGTGGTGGTCAGGTAGCCGTCCACCGCGCCGGTGCTGGCGTTCAGTGAGGCCAGGCCGCCGCGCGGGTTGGGGTTGCCGGCGGTGGTGAAGATGCCGCCGACCAGCAGCCGGCCGCCGACCAGGGCCACGTCGTTGACCAGCCCGTTGAACGCCGGGCCGGCGAAGCTGGCGACCACGGCGCCGGTGGCGACGTTGAGCAGGACCACCTTGCGCCGGGTCACCCCGTTGACGGTGTTGAACTTGCCGGCCAGGTAGACGGTGCCGGCGGTGGGCCCGGCGACCGCCGCGTAGACCTCGCCGTCCACCGTGGGCGCGAACGCGGTGTCCACCGTGCCGGTCGCCTTGTCGAAGGCGAGCACGTAGTTGCGGGCGATGTCCACATCGGAGTTGCGGTTCTGGACCCGGGTGAACGAGCCGGCCGCGATGATCTTCGTACCGGCGTCGTGGATGGCGTAGACCGTGCCGTCCATGATGTCCGGCGAGGCGGTGGACGGGGCTTCCTTGACCACGGTGGTGTGGTTGGGTGCGGCGCTGGCCGCACCGGCACCGGCCAGGCCGGCGGCGGTGAGGGCGAAGGCGGCGAGCGCCGCGAGGGTACGGCGTATGACGGCCGAGGAGAGAGTCACTGGCAGCTCCGGATGCACGCGCGGATGGACGGGCGGCCCGGGTCCGATGCGCGGCGCGCGGGACCGACCGACAGGGCGCGACCGGTGAGACGTGGCGCACCTGACACCCTGCTGTATCGACCACCCGCCGTCCAGACCGCGCCGGCCTTTCTGCCCGACCACATGACGCGGGCCAGGGCGGGACAGCCGGCCCGCCCACACGAAAAGCTGAGTGCGCCCGGTGGTTCGGCCCGGCCCGTCAGGCCGGGCTGCCACCGGTGGCGTCGGCGGCGGGCAGCGTCACCGTGGCCTCCAGCCCGCCACCCGGCTGCGCGAGCACCCGGACGGTGCCGCCGTGCGCGTCGCAGACGCCCGGACGATGGAGAGGCCGAGGCCGGAGCCCCGCGCGCCGGTCCGTTCCCGGCCGCCCCGGCGGAACGGCTCGAACAGCCCCGGCACGTCGGCCTGGTCCACCTCGAACCCGGTGTTCCCCACCACCAGCCAGGACTGGCGGCCGTCGGAGCCGGTCCGCACCCAGAGCCGGCCGTGCAGGTGGTTGTAGCGGACCGCGTTCTCGATCAGGTTGCCGGCCAGCCGGTCGAGCAGCCCGGGATCGCCGACCACCGGCGCCGGTTCGAGGGAGGTCTGCACCCGCAGGCCGATGCGCTCCACCTCCCGGCGGACCGCGGACAGCGCGTTCGCCGTACCCGCGGCGAGGTCGCACTCGGTGCGGCGGCCGAGCCGGCGGCCCGCCTGGGCCTCGCTGCGGGCCAGCACCAGCAGCGCGTCGACCAGTCCGTTGGCCCGCTCGGAGGCGTCCCGGACCACGGTGGCCATCCGGCGGTACTCGGCGATGTCCGCCTCGTCGTCGCTGAGCGTCACGTCGATCTCGGTACGCATCACCGCCAGCGGCGTACGCAGCTCGTGCGAGGCGTTGGCGACGAACCGCTTCTGCGCCTCGAACGCCTCGGCGATCCGGTCCAGCATGGCGTCGAACGTCTTGGCCAGCTCGGCCACCTCGTCGTCGGCGCCGGACCAGCCGATCCGCTGGTCCAGGGTGGCCTCGCCGAGCCGCTGGGCGGTGGCGGTGACCTGGTGCAGCGGGCGCAGCGCCCACCGGCCACCGCGTACGCCCCGGCGACCCCGACGACGCTGATCGCCAACAGCGCCGCCAGGCCCTTGACCAGCAGCTCCCGGGAGGCGGCGTCGACCAGCTGCCGCTGCCACTCGCCGGCCTCCAGGGATCGGCCGTCGGAGAGCAGCACGGTGGTGCCGGGCAGCAGCTCGTCGGTCGGGCGGAGCGCGTCGCGGACCAGCAGCCAGGCGAGCAGCACCAGGACCGCCCCGGCGCCGACCAGCAGCCACCCCGTTGAGCAGGGTCAGCCGCAGCCGCAGGGTGGGGCGCAGCCGGGGCCGGCCGGTCACGGGGGCACCCTCGGTTCGCGACTGCGGGGCTCGCAAACCCGGCTCACTCCTCGCGCTCACGGTGCCTCCTTCGTTCGCGACTGCGGGGCTCGCAAACCCGGCTCACTCCTCGCGCTCACGGTGCCACCTCGGCCGTCCGGTAGCCGGCGCCCACCACCGTCTCGATCAGCGGCGGGTCGCCGAGCTTCTTGCGCAGCGTCATCACGGTGACCCGGACGATGGTGGTGAACGGGTCGGTGTTGGCGTCCCAGACCCGCTCCAGCAGCTCCTCGCTGGAGACCACCGCGCCGCGCGCCTTGAGCAGCTCGCAGAGGACGCCGAACTCCTTGTTGGTCAGGTCGACCGGCACCCCGGCCCGGGTGGCGACCCGGCGGGCCGGGTCGAGCACCAGGTCGGCGACCGCGAGCACCGGCGGCGCGGCCGGGGTGGCCCGCCGGCCCAGCGCCTGCACCCGGGCGACCAGCTCGTCGAAGGCGAACGGCTTCGGCAGGTAGTCGTCCGCGCCGAGCTGCAGGCCCTCGACCCGGTCGGCGACGGTGCCGCTGGCGGTGAGCATCAGCACCCGGGTCAGCGTGCCGGAGGCGGCCAGGTCGGCGCAGATCTGGTCGCCGTGGATGCCGGGCAGGTCCCGGTCCAGGACCACCACGTCGTACCGGGTGACGAAGGCCGCCTCGTGGCCGGCGTCGCCGTCGTACGCGACGTCGACCGCCATGCCCTTGCGGCGCAGCCCACGCGCGATCGCATCGGCGAGGTTCCGCTCGTCCTCGACCACCAGTACCCGCATCCCGGCCTCCTCGCCCCTGACCTCCCGACAACCTAGTGCCGAGCACCAAACCAGCGTCCCTCGCCGCCCGCGCCGGTCGACGTTGCAAAAGATCTTCGGGTACGCGATGCTTCCCGCCGCCGAGCGACGGCGTCGCCACCGCCTCGGTCATCATCGCCAGCCGAGCGGAGGACGCCGCCATGAGCACAGTGGGTCGGGACATCGCCTACCGCGGCTTCCGGCTGCCGGCCGACCTGGCCGCCGGCGCGTCCGACGGCCTGGTGGCCGGCGCCGGGGGCCTGTGCTCGGCGCGCCCGCGTCGGCTCGACCACACCGACCCGCACACCGGCGCCACCGGCCGGTACGACCTCGGCAGCTGGACCTCGCCGCCGGTGCCCACCGGCTTCGCCGTCCGCGAGGTGGTCCCGTCCTGGACGGCGGAGGCCCCGCACGGCTGCTGGCTCCGGGTCGAGCTGCGCGGCTGGCACGGCGACGCACCGGCCACCGGCTGGTACGTGCTGGCCCACTGGGCGGCGAGCGACGGCACGCCGCGGCGTACCTCGGTGCCGGACCAGCGGGACGACGCCGCCCGGGTGGGCGCCGACACGCGACCTCGGCAGCTGGACCTCGCCGCCGGTGCCCACCGGCTTCGCCGTCCGCGAGGTGGTCCCGTCCTGGACGGCGGAGGCCCCGCACGGCTGCTGGCT
>JAEVHO010000369.1 GCA_016802835.1 Micromonospora sp. ATA32
GCCCGCCGGCGGCCTGGTCCAGCCACATCCCCGCGTACGCGTCGGGGTACGTCGCGGCGAGCCGCGCGGCGAGCGGCGCGGACAGTTCCTGCAGCGCGAGCCGCCGGGTCGCCTCGTCGGGGGGCACCCGGTAACGGTCCGCTCAGGTAGGTCACCGATGCCGGGGCCGCCTTCGCCACCTCGCCAGCCGGCCGCGCGTCGACCGCCACCGACCGGGTGTCCAATCCGGAGCGCGGTGCTTCTCCGGCGCCGGACCGGCTGCCGAGGCCGCTGTCGGCGTTGGGTGCCGCGACGGCGTGGGCCGTGTCCGGTCCCGCGCCGGCGGCCGTCACGGCGGCCGGCGTCCGGGCGGTCTCGTCTTTCCCTGCCAGGGCGACGGCGGCCGCCCCGACCGTGCAGGCGATCGCCACCCCCGCGACCACCACGTGTCGTCGGATCCGCACGCCGCAACCTCCCCGTTTGTTCGGCCATGCCCGATCGAGCGGCCGGGCCTTCGCTGGCTGGGCCGGACCGCGCCGGCCGAGGGCCGGGTCGATCGACGAGTGCCGAGTCTAGTCGGCCAGCTGATCCGGGGGGTCCCCGTCGGCGTGCGGTCGGGGGCAGCGGTGCGGTGCGCCGCCGTGACAACATGACCTCAGATCAGCGACTCGCGCCACTGCCGGTGCAGGGCCGCGTACCGGCCACCGGTCTCGGCGAGCAGCTCCGGTGGCCCGTCCTCCACGATCCGGCCGTCGTCGAGGACCAGCACCCGGTCGGCGGTCTCCACCGTGGAGAGTCGGTGCGCGATCACCAGCGCCGTCCGGTCCCGCAGGATGGTGCCGAGCGCCCGCTGGACCAGGCGCTCCGTCGGCACGTCGAGCGACGAGGTCGCCTCGTCCAGGATCAGCACCGCCGGGTCGGCCAGGAACGCCCGGGCGAACGCGACGAGCTGCCGCTGCCCCGCGGAGAGCCGTCCGCCGCGCCGGTGCACCTCGGTGGCGTACCCGTCGGGCAGGGCGGCGATGAAGTCATGCGCGCCGATCGCCCGCGCGGCGGCTGTCACCGCGGCGTCGTCGGCCGTCGGGCGGCCGAACCGGATGTTCTCCGCCACCGAACCGCTGAACAGGTGGTTCTCCTGGGTCACCAGCACCACCGCGCGGCGCAGCTCGGCGTCGGCCACGTCACGCAGGTCGACCCCGTCCAGGCTGACCGTGCCGGCGACCGGGTCGTGGAACCGGGCGAGCAGCTTGGCGACGGTCGACTTGCCCGCGCCGGTCGGCCCGATCAACGCGACGGTCTGCCCGGCCGGCACTGTCAGGTCCAGGTCGGGCAGGATCGGCGTGTCCGGGCGGTAGCCGAAGCGGACCGACCGGAAGACCACCGCGCCCCGGGGCGGCCCGGCCGGCAGCGGTACGGGTCGCGCCGGCTCGGCCACCGCCGGGCGCTCGTCGAGCACCCCGGCCAGCTTCTCCATTGCTGCGGTGGCGGACTGCAGCGAGTTGTAGAACTGGCTCAGCTCCTGCATCGGCTCGAAGAACCGGCGCAGGTAGAGCAGGAACGCGGCGAGCACACCCACGTCGGTCCGTCCGCCCAGCACCCGCCAGCCGCCGTAGCCGAGCACCACCGCCACGGTCACGTTGCCGATCACCTTGATCCCCGGCGAGTAGGTGGCGATCAGCCGGAAGGCGTGCAGGTTGGTCTGCCGGTAGTCGTCGTTGACGGCGGCGAAGATGCGCTGGTTGCGGGACTCCCGCCGGTACGCCTGCACCGCGCGGATGCCCCGCAACGACTCGACGAAGTGCACGATGACCAGCGCCACCGCCTCCCGGGTGCGCCGGTACGCCCCGGCCGACGCCCGGGCGAACCAGCGGGACAGCCAGAACAGGAACGGGAAGGCGAGCAGCGTCACGGCGGCGAGCGGAAGGTCGAGCCAGAGCAGGATGCCGGCCACCGACAGCACCGACAGCGCGGCGACGACCAGGTTGTCGATGCCGCCGTCGACGAGTTCGGCGATGGAGTCCAGATCGCTGGTGAGCCGGGAGACCATCCGGCCCGAGGTGTACCGCTCGTGGAAGCCCACGGACAGGCGCAGGAACTGGCCGTACACCTGCTGGCGCAGCTCCAGCAGGACGGCCTGGCCGATCCGCGCGGAGAGGGTGAGGAAGCCGCGTCGGGCGGCGTACTCGACGACGGCCGCGCTGCCGAAGGCGCTGGCGATGGCTATCAGCGGCCCCGGGTCACCGGCCCGCAGCGGCGCGATCCCGTGGTCGATGCCGAGCATCACGAGGTACGGGCCGGACATCGCCGCGGCGTTCTGCGCCAGCAGCAGCCCGACGGCCAGCCCGAGCCGGCGCCGGTGCGGCCGCAGCAGGTCACTCAGCAGGGCGCGGCTGCGTACCCTCAGCCGGGCGACCGCTTCGGGCGTCGTCTCCTCGGCCCGGCTCCGGTCGGCGTCCGGGTCGGTGGCCAACCCCCGCCACCGGGACAGGTCCATCCCGCCGGCGTCCGGCGGGTCGCCTGTCACGACCTCACCAGCCCGAGGCCGCCCGGGTCGCCCACCCGAGGCGACGGCACGACGCCCGGCCGGTCCGGCCCGCCCTGCCCGGTCGGCGCGGTCGTGCCGCGCGACCTGGCGTCCGGGGCCGACGGCCCGGCGGACAGGAC
Source organism: Micromonospora sp. ATA32 (assembly GCA_016802835.1). Classification (GTDB taxonomy): domain Bacteria; phylum Actinomycetota; class Actinomycetes; order Mycobacteriales; family Micromonosporaceae; genus Micromonospora. Next base: position 2,644 of record JAEVHO010000369.1, read on the forward strand.
CGCCCGGTACGCCGGCACGGTCGCCAGCAGCTCGGAGTGGGTGCCGACCGCGACGATCCGGCCCCCCGTCGAGCAGGGCCACCCGGTCGGCCAGCGCGACCGTCGAGGGGCGGTGCACCACCAGCAGCGCGGTGGTGTCGCGCAGCACCCGCCGCAGCGCCGCCTCCACCAGCGCCTCGGTGTGCACGTCCAGGGCGGAGAGCGGGTCGTCCAGCACGAGCAGCGCCGGCCGGCCGAGCACCGCCCGGGCCAGTGCCAGCCGCTGCCGCTGCCCGCCGGAGAGGGACAGCCCCTGTTCGCCGACCCGGGTGGCCAACCCCCACGGCAGCTCGTACGCGAACTCGGCCTGGGCCAGCGCGAGCGCGGCCCGGACCTCCTCCTCGCCGGCGTCCGGCCGGCCCAGGGTGAGATTTTCCCAGACCGACATCGAGAAGAGCGTCGGCTCCTCGAACGCCACCCCGACCAGCCGGCGCAGCGAGGACAGCCGCAGGTCCCGCAGGTCGTGCCCGTCGAGGGCGATCCGACCGCCGGTCACCTCGTGCAGCCGCGGCACCAGGGAGAGCAGCGTGCTCTTGCCGGCGCCGGTCGCGCCGACCAGGGCGAGGGTCTCGCCCGGCTCGACGGTCAGGTTGACCTCCCGCAGCACCGGCGGGGCCGGGCCGGGGTAGCGGAACCAGACCCCCTCGAAGGTCAACCGGCCGCGGACCGCCGCCCGGGCCAGCGGGACGGCGTGTGCCGCGTCCACGATCGAGGGTGGGGTGTCGAGCACCTCCTGGATCCGGTCGGCGGCCGTCGCCGCCTCCTGGCCGTTGGCGATGATCCAGCCCAGCGACTGGACCGGCCAGATCAGCATCAGCTGGAGACTGACGAACGCGACCAGTTCGCCGATGCTGAGGCCGCCCCGCGCGGCGACCGCCGCCCCCGGAGACCAGGACCACGCCGAGGGTCAGGTTGGGCACCAGGTCGAGCAGCGCCGAGGTACGCGCCAGCAGCCGGGCCTTGCCGACCGCGGTGTCGTGCAACGTGCGGGCGCCGCTGGCGAAGCGGGCGGCCAGTTCCGGTCCCCGGCCGTACGCCTTCATCGTGCGCAGGCCCTGGGCCGTCTCCTCGACCAGCGTGGCGACGTTGCCCTGCTGGTCCTGCATCCGCCGGGACGCCGCGTGGTAGTGCCGGGCGAACCGCCGGCTGATCAGGAACAGCGGTATCGCGCTCGCCGCCACCAGCAGCCCCAGCGCCGGGTGGAGGCGGATCAGCAGGAGCACCACGGCGACGTAGGTGACCAGGTTGAGCACCAGGAAGAACAGTCCGAAGGAGAGGAACCGGCGGATCACCGACAGGTCGCTGGTGACCCGGGAGAGCAGCTGGCCGGACTGCCACCGGTCGTGGAAGCTGGCCGGGAGGCGTTGCAGGTGGGCGTAGATGTCCGCCCGGATGGCCGCCTCCATCCGCACCGAGGAGGAGGACTGGGTCCATCGGCGGATGAAGACCAGTGCCGCCTCGGCCAGGCCCAGGAGCAGGGCCAGTGCGGCGAGCCGGACCAGGCCGGCCTCGTCGTGCCGGGCGATCGGCCCGTCCACCACCCGCTGCACCACCAGCGGCACTGCCAGCCCGGCGGCGGTTGCCGCCAGCCCGGCGACCATCAGCCAGCCGAACTCCGTAGCGTGCGGGCGCAGGTAGTGGCGCAGCCGCCAGAGATTGTGCAGCGGATGTGGGCCGGCCTCGACCCGGGGAGCCGGGTTGCTGTCCCCTTCCGCAGGCACTACCCGACGGTAGCGGCAGTGGGGAGCGTTGCCGCTGTCAGCTTGCCGTCAACCGCCGCTCATGACCGAGAAGCCACTTCTTCACGTCCAGTCCCCAGCGGTAGCCGCCGAGGGTGCCGTCGGTGCGCAGCACCCGGTGGCAGGGGACGAAGAGGGCGGCGGCGTTGCGGGCGCAGGCCGCGGCGGCCGCGCGTACCGCGAGCGGGCGGCCGGCCAGCCCGGCGAAGCCGCTGTACGTCACCGGCTCGCCCGGCTTGACCTCGCGCAGCACCTGCCAGGCGTGCGTCATGAACGCCCCGCCGCTGTGCTGCTCGACGTCGACGGCGTCGATGGCGGCCAGGTCACCGTCCAGGTAGGCGGCGACGGCGGCGGTCACCGGGCCGAGGTCGGACCGGTGCCGCAGCGGCCCGCGCAGGCTCGGGTGCACCAGTGGCAGCAGCGCCTCCGGTTCGGCGGTGAAGCCGGCCGCCCGGACCGCGCCGTCCGGTCCGGTGAGGACGCTGAGCGGGCCGGCCGGGGTGGCGATGACGGTGCTGTCGATCGTGCTGGTCATGGTCACGCTGCTCTCGCTGATCATGGTCACGCTGCTCTCCAGAGTCGGATCACCGCGTACGACCGCCAGGGGCGCCAGCGGTCGGCGTACGCGTCGAGGTTCTTCGGGTCGTCAGGCAGGCCGAGCGCGGCCGCGCCGCGGCGTACCGCCAGGTCGGTGGGGAGGAAGACGTCCGGGTCGCCGAGCGCGCGCATGGCCAGGTAACCGGCGGTCCAGGGCCCGATCCCCGGCAGCGCGAGCAGCCGCCGCACGACCTCCCCCCGATCCCCGCCCGGCTCCAGGTCGAGGTCCCCGGACACCACCGCCCGGGCCAGCCCCCGGATCGTCTCCCGCCGGGCCACCGGCATCCGGAACCCCGAGTCCGGCAGCTCCACCACCTCCTCCGCCGTCACGAACCCCCGCAACCCGCCAAGCGATCCGCGTCGATCACGAGGTTCTTGGAGATCGACATCGTCGTCGATCTCATGGTCAACGGGGGTGGGCGGGGGGAG
>JAEVHO010000370.1 GCA_016802835.1 Micromonospora sp. ATA32
ACCGCCGGCAGCCATCTGCGCACGCTCGCACCGTACGCGCGGTTGGTCACCCCGGGCTGGCCCGGCGAGGCCAGCGCGCTGCTCGGCGCCACGCCCGCGGCACCGGCCGAGGCCTGCGCCGCGTTGCGCGCCCTCGGGGCCACGGCGGTCGCCCTGACCCAGGGCAGCGGGGGGAGTCCTGCTCGATGACGGCGGCGAGCTGGCTGCGGTGCCCGCCTACCAGGTCGATCACGTCGTTGACCAGACCGGCGCGGGCGACGTGCTGACCGGCACGGTGGCGGCCCGGTTGGCCCTCGGCGACGACCTGCGCGCCGCCGTGCGGCTCGGCGCGGCCGCGGCGGCGCTGTCCCTGCAGGGGCACGGCGGCACGGGGCACCTGGCCAGCCTGGACGAGTCGCGGCGGCTGGTCGCCCAGACATCTGCCCGGGAGGTGTTGACGTGAGCTTGGTGGTCCTCAACCACGACGACGACGTGGCGGTGGCGACGTCGGCGACGCCGGCCGGCGCATCCGTACCGGTGGGCGGCGCGGGAAACGTCGTCCTGCGCGACGACATACCAGCCGGACACAAGGTCGCCCTGCGTGATCTCGCGGCCGGCACGGTGGTGCGTAAATACGGTCAGGTGATCGGGTGCACGCTCGCCCCGGTGCGCGCCGGTGAGCACGTGCACGTGCACAACCTGGGGATGCCGCAGGATGCGGCCGCGCGAGACGAGGGTGGCTCCGCGGTTCCCGCGCCGCGGTTGCCCGCCGACCTGCGGCGCAGCTTCCACGGCTTCCGCCGTCCGGACGGTCGGGTCGCCACCCGCAACTACGTCGGCGTCCTGACCACTGTCAACTGCTCGGCGACAGTCGCCCGCAAGGTCGCCCGGGTCACCGAGGACGACGCGGAGGGCGTCGACGGTGTCGACGGGGTGGTCGCCCTGACCCACGGCACCGGCTGTGGCATGGCTGCTAAGGGCGAGGGGTGGGAGCTGCTCCGCCGGACCCTCGCCGGCTATGCCCGCAACCCGAACATCGGCGGGCTGGTGGTGATCGGGCTCGGCTGCGAGGTCAACGCGGTGGCCGGATTCATGGCGGAGCTCGGCGTCGCCGACCACGTGCCGGTGTCCTCCTACACGATCCAGGACATGGGCGGCACGTCGGCGGCCGTGGACCACGGTGTCGAGCTGGTCCGGACCATGGTGCGCGACCTCGCCGGGACGCAACGCTGCGAGGTCGGCGTGGAGGAGCTCGTCCTCGGCCTGCAGTGCGGCGGCTCCGACGGGTGGTCCGGCCTGACCGCCAACCCCGCCCTGGGCGTCGCCTCGGACCTGCTCGTCGCCGCGGGAGCGACGTCCGTACTCGGCGAGACCCCCGAGGTCTACGGCGCCGAGCACCTGCTCGCCGAGCGGGCGACCAGCCCCGACGTCGCAGCGGCGCTGATGGAGCGGATCCGCTGGTGGGAGGAGTACACGCAGCGGCAGGGCACGACGCTGGACGCGAACCCCTCACCGGGCAACAAGGAGGGCGGCATCACCACCATCCTCGAGAAGTCGCTGGGCGCGGTCGCCAAGGCGGGCCACAGCCCGCTGGCGGCGGTGCGGCACTACGCCGAGCAGATCCCCCGTCCGGGACTGGTGTTCATGGACACCCCCGGCTACGACCCCGTGTCGGTGACCGGAATGGTCGCGGGCGGGGCGAACCTGATCTGCTTCACCACCGGCCGCGGCTCGGTCTTCGGCAGCCGCCCGGTCCCGACGGTCAAGCTCGCCAGCAACGGCGAGATGGCCCGGCGGATGGCCGGCGACATCGACCTGGACTGCTCGCCCATCGTCGAACGGGATCTCCCCGTCGAGGACATGGGAAGGCGGGTCTACGACCTGCTGCTCGACGTCGCGTCAGGCCGGCGCACCGCCAGCGAGGAGATGGGCCTCGGCGGCGAGGAGATCGTGCCGTGGCAGCTCGGAGCCGTGCTGTGAGCGACGGGGCCGACGCGCCGCAGCGGCTCGACCTGCGGACCCTGGAACAGCAGCGGCACGGCACCGGGCCGGGCGGTTTGTGGACGCTGCCGGCGGTCGATCCGCGATCGCTGCGAGTGGGGATCGTGCACCTCGGGATCGGCGCCTTCCACCGGGCCCACCAGGTGGTCTTCACCGAGTTGGCCGCAGCGGCGGCCGGCCACGACGACTGGGGCATCACCGGTGTGACACAGCGGTCGGCGTCGGTGCGTGACCAGCTTATTCCGCAGGACGGTCTGTACTCGCTGCTCGAACGCGGGCCCGGCGCGGCCCCGCTTCGCGTGCTCGGCAGCGTCCGAGAGGTGCTCTTCGGCGCGGCCGATCCGGCCGCGGTCGTCGACCGGATCGCCGACCCGGCGGTACGCGTCGTCACGCTGACCGTGACCGAGAAGGGTTACCGCCGTGACGGGGCCGGCCGGCTGAACCTGTCCGACCCGCAGGTCCTGGCCGACGTTGCGGGCCAGCCGCCCCGGACCGTGGTCGCCAGCTCGCGCGGGGCCTGCAGCGGCGGTGGGAGCGAGGCGGCGGACCGGTCACGGTGCTGTCCTGCGACAACCTGGTCGGCAACGGGGATGTCCTGCGGGGCCTGGTGTACGACTTCCTGGACGCGCTGCCGTCATCCGGCGGTCTGGCCGACTGGATCGGGGCGTCGGTGCGCTTTCCCTGCTGCATGGTCGACCGGATCGTGCCGGCCACCACGGCGCAGGACCGCGCCGATGTCCGGACGGTGTTGGGGCTGGACGACCGCGGTGTGGTGGTGGCCGAGCCGTTCAGCCAGTGGGTGATCGAGGACAACTTCGCCGCTGACCGGCCCGCCTGGGAGAGCGCCGGCGCGGTGATGACCAAGGACGTCGCCGCCTGGGAGGCGGTGAAGCTGCGGATGCTCAACGCCACGCACTCGCTGCTGGCGTACCTGGGCGCGCTGCGCGGGTACGACACGATCGCGGCCGCGCTCTGCGACGACGAGCTCGCCGCGGCTGCCGAGGCGCTCATGGTGGAGGACGTGACACCGACGCTGCGGGTGCCTGACGGCCTGGACCTGGCCGACTACCGGCGGGCGGTGCTGGAGCGATTCGCCAACCCGGCGCTGCGGCACCGCACCGTCCAGGTCGCCATGGACGGCTCGCAGAAGCTGCCGGTACGGCTGCTCGGCACGGTCCGCGACCGGCTGGCTGCCGGTACGGTGCCGCAGCACGCCGCGCTCGCGGTCGCCGCCTGGATGACCTACGTGGCCCGGGGTAGGGACGCTCACGGGAGACAGCTTCCGTTGGACGATCCGCTGGCCGAGCGGCTCGGCTCGGCCGCGGCGGGCCGCGGGGACGATCCGCGGCGGCTGGTCGGCTCCCTGCTGGGCGTGGCGGAGGTCTTCGGTGCGGACCTCGCCGAACACGACGGGTTCCGCGCCGCTCTGGTCGACCACGTCTCCCGCTCACCCGCGAGGGGTGAGCCGGGCAGGTAGGCGGGGGGTCGACGCGCCCGGTCAGCCGTCGTGGCCGTGCAGCGTGACCACAGCCGTTTCGCCGGCTCCCAGGGTGATCTGCAGGTGCCCCGCGTGGATCTGGCCCACGGTCGGCCGGAACCCGGGCCAGGTGCCGTCCGCGTTGACCGTCTGGCCGTCGATCCGTACCGCGGGGGCGTCGAGCGTCCGGCCGGCGCCGGTCGGGTCGTCCGGGGTCATCCGGTCGATCTGGTACGTGGCGGCGGGGGCGGCCACGTCGAGGGACACCGGCTGGTCGCCCTTGTTGATGAGGAACAGCCGCCGTTGCGACGCATCGCCGTCGACGCGCCAGGCCTTCACCTGCGCGCTGTGGGCATCGTCCAGGGGCACCGGCCGCAGCCCGCTGGTGCCCTGGGCGAAGCGGGAGAACAGCAGCATCGCGTAGTACTCGGGGGCCGGGGTCGGGGCACCCATCGCCGGTGACGGGTCATAGTTGATGGCGTTGTAGAAGCCGTTGCCTTCCTCCGGGTGGAAGAAGGCCCGCACCTCGGCGTTGTGGAAGTTCACTCCGACCGCCCCGGTGCCGCAGTCGGTGTTGGCCGAGGGTGCGTCCGGTGGCTGCGGGCAGGCGGCGTTGAACATGGCGTCCAGCGCCCAGACGGCGCTGGCGGCGACGTCGCTGACACCGGGTGCACCACGGCCAGCCGCGGTATTGAGTTCCTCGACGCGGTAGCCGAGGCCGTGCCGGGCTGCCTCGCTGGCGTGGGTGTACACCTGGTAGTCGAAGTTCGCCAGCCGCTCGTCCGACAGCAGCGCCGGGATCGTCGGGCACCGGTACGGGTCGCTGGTGCAGGTACGGGCCAGCGGGTAGAAGTGGTCGCCGGCCCACGCCCCGAACCCGCCCGCGTTCGCCTTGGTGTCGGCGGCCGTGGCGTCGAGGATGGCCGGCCAGTCCCAGAAGAAGCGGGTGTTCACGCTGCGGTCGGCGATGCTGGTCCAGGACGCGATCGGTTCGCTCGTGTTGGGCGTGACCACCGGGTACGGGTCGGTGGTCCCTGAGAAGGCGGCGACGTCGCTGAGGTACGCCGGCAGGTCGTAACGGTAGGACAGGTCCGGCTCGTTGCCGAGCGAGACGGCCGCCACGTACTGGTCTGCGCCGGCGAACGCCGGCCGGACCCCCTGCGTGACGAAGGCCCGGGCGTGTTCCGGGACGCTCCAGGGACGCTTCGGGGTGGGTGGCGCCATCGCGGTGCCGAGGATGACGCCCCAGTCGGGGGCGCGGTCGCCGGTGGCGTCGCCCGCGTTGGCGGCGTCGAGGGTCGCGCGGAGGTAGGCGAGGTCCTCCGGGGTGATCACCTCGTTGGTGTTGGCGGCCACCGGGTCGAAGCGCATGGCGTCCTGGGAGGACCCGCCGATGCGCAGGACGCCGGTTCCCAGGTTGGTGAGCAGGTTCGCGAAGGTGGGCCGCGCGGCCGGGCCCATGTACCGCTCGATCAGTGACCATTCGACGCTGAACCCGACGAAATGTGCGGGTACCGACCCGCCGCCCGGCATGCGGCGGGGGTCCAGGCGAACCGACGCGTCGGTCGCCTGCTGCGGCGAGGGTTGGGGGGCGGCGGAGCTCACCCCAGGATGCGCGAGCACGGCCAGGGCGACAACCGCGGCGGCGCCGCGGGCGGGGCGGTGGAACATGAGGACGCCTCTCGTGGTCGGAGCTAGGACATGGCGAGTGCGGCGAAGCGCCAGTACTGGCCGTCGTTGTCGGCGGCGAAGGTCAGATCCACGGTCCGGCCGCTCGCGCCCCCGTCGACCGGGAACATCAGCCAGCGGAACTGTCCGGTCGGCGACGGGCTGTCCAGGTGAGCGAGGGTGCTGCCCTCGCTGGACACCGTCATCGAGTCCGCGGGGAAGCTGGCGTCGCCCACGAGAGGTGGACGTCGTGGCGTGCCGGCGGGCACGTCGAGGCGCAGCGTGGCGGCGGCCCGGTCGGTCACGAT
>JAEVHO010000371.1 GCA_016802835.1 Micromonospora sp. ATA32
TCTTCGACCTCGCCGTCATCCAGCACCACCAGACGGCGCCCGTCGGCGGACAGGGCAGCCTCAACCAACTCGACGTTCATTCGCCCGAGCCGGTCTTTGCGCTCCACCACGATCGTGGTCACGCCCGGATCGGCCAGCAGCCGCTTCACCTTCGACCGGGCACCGTTCATGCCCGAGCCAACCTCGGACTCCACCCGCACCACCCGATGCCCAGCGGAAGCGGCCCATCGGGTCAGTCGTGCGACCTGCCGCTCAAGATCATCTTTCTGATCGTGGGACGAGACCCTGGCATACAGGCCCAGGCCGTCGACCGCCTCGGGCGTGGTGTTGGCTTCGATGTTCACCAAGATCATGCGCGGTCCGACCCGCTGAGCCGGCACCGGCAACGTCCCATCACGGAACCAGCGATACGCGGTCTGCGGATGCACGCCCTGCGTCCTCGCCCATTCCGTCAGATTCACACGAAGATCATAGCACTCACTCGATCATGCTTACGCTCACTCACACGACCTTGGAAGCGAACAGTTGATCACCCCTGCGGAATAACGCCGCGTGAGTGTCGGCCGGTGCACCTTGGTACGCGCTCATCCCGATGAGCGGATGTGCGGTGAGGTAGGACCGGTGATCTTTGCCCTTGCCGGGTCGCTCGGAACGGCGCTGGGGTGAAGCGCAGGAGGCTGGCGCTGAGCACGAACCGCAGCATGTCCCAGCCCCCGATGGTCCAGAGCGCCAGCGGCGCTGGCGGGCCGCCCGAGGCGATCATCACCGGGATCAGCACGAGGATGGTGTACAGGCCGAGCGTGAGCGGCAGGAACCGGGACGGCCGGGCCCAGACTCCCGCGCGGATGATGGCCACGCCGGCGGTGACCAGGCCGGCCCCGGTCAGGATCGGGGAGACGCTGAACAGCACGTCGCCGAGGTCCCGGTTGCTCGGCCAGATCACCTCGGCCGCGGCGATGGTGAGCTGACCGACGATCGCGCTGGCCAAGCCCACCCGGGCGACGCGGCCGTGGCCACGGCGTCTGAGAGTGCCAGGGGCGCTGCGGCGGTCGTGGGGGTCCGGCACCCGCCGGAGGTACCCGGCACGCTCCAGGCGGTCGAAGGATCTCAGCCCGCGGCGGACGACAAAAGCAAAGGCAAGAAGATCTCACTCCTTGCCACTTCTAACGTATAGCGCACAGGGGGGCTTGCGGCAAGACCCGGGTCTTGCCGCAGAATCGGCGGCCGGACACAGCACCGACGAGGAAATGGGGGGCACGACGTGGGTGTGTTGTCGATGTACGGGGGACGCGGCGACCTCGAACCGCTGATGAGATTGGCGGTGCAGTTGCGGGCGCTTGACGCGGAGGTGCGGGGGTGCGCGCCGCCCGACCGGGCGCAGCGGCCGGCCGACTCGTCAAAGGGAAGCCAACCAGACATGAGGACGTGCCCAACAAGAGGTTCGACACAGCTCGAGGCGCCGGTGATTCGATCGGCCAGCGCAGTGCAACGGAGCACGGCTGCCCCGGAGGTATCGCAATGATCGAGCAGTACGTGTTGGATCTTCAAGAGGTTGACGAGACGCAGGTCGCGGTCGTTGGCGGCAAGGCCGCGCACCTGGGCGGGCTGTCGCGGATCGAAGGCATCCGCGTGCCGGCTGGGTTTTGCGTGACGACGGCCGCCTTCCGGCGGATCATGGCGGAAGCGCCGTCGATCGACGATCGACTCGATCAGCTGTCCCGCCTGAACCCGGACGACCGGGAGGCGATCCGCACGCTCAGCGCGGAGATCCGCCGGACCATCGAAGGGATTGCCATCCCGGGCGATCTCGCGGCGGCGATCACCCAGGCACTCGCCCAGCTCGGCGAGCAAGCCGCCTACGCCGTGCGATCCAGCGCGACGGCAGAGGACCTGCCGACGGCATCCTTCGCCGGCCAGCAGGACACGTACCTGAACGTCGTGGGGCCGGCGGCGATCCTCCAGCACGTCAGCCGGTGCTGGGCCTCGCTGTTCACCGAGCGGGCCCTGACCTACCGCCAGCGCAACGGCATCGACCACCGTACGGTCCACATGGCCGTGGTCGTGCAGCAGATGGTCTTCCCGCATGCGGCCGGCATCCTGTTCACGGCCGACCCCGTCACGGGCAACCGGAAAGTCGCCACCGTGGACGCCAGCTTCGGCCTCGGCGAGGCCCTGGTCTCCGGCCTGGTGAACCCGGACGTCTTCAAGGTGCGCGACGGCGAGGTCGTCGCCGAGGCGGTCGCCGCCAAACAGCGTGCCGTTCACGCCCTGCCGGCTGGCGGGACGCAGGAAGTGGCGATCGACCCGCAGCGGCAGGAGCAGCCGGCGCTGACGGATGCGCAGGTCGTGCGGCTCGTGCAGCTCGGGCGGCGGATCGAAGCGCACTTCGGCCGCCCCCAGGACATCGAATGGTGCCTGGTCGACGAAGACTTCCAGATCGTCCAGAGCCGGCCAATCACCACCCTGTACCCCATCCCCGCAGCGCGCGACGCAGAGAACCACGTCTATGTCTCAGTCGGCCACCAACAGATGATGACCGACCCCATGAAGCCTCTGGGGGTCTCCGTGTGGCAGCTGACGGCCATGGCGCCGATGCACGAGGCCGGCGGGAGGCTGTTCGTCGACGTCACCCGGCGCCTGGCCTCGCCCGCGAGCCGCGCCGGCCTCCTGGAGGTGGCGGGGAGGGGCGATCCGCTGATCAGGGACGCGCTGGAGACCGTCCTCGACCGCCACGACTTCGTCCCGACGCTCCCGGACGCGGGTCCCGGCGGGCCGCCGGCCAGCGGCGCGTCCGCCCCGATCGAGACCGATCCGGCCATCGTCACCGAGCTGATCGAGCGCAGCCAGGCCTCCATCGCCGCCCTGCGGCTCGACATCCGGACGAAGACCGGACCGGCGCTGTTCGACTTCCTGCTGGAGGCATTCCAGGAGCACAAGCGAGTCCTCGGCGATCCGCTGAGCATGCAGGCGATCATGGCGGGGATGGAGGCCACCTGGTGGCTCAACGACCAGCTGCAGGAATGGCTGGGCGAGAAGAACGCGGCCGACACCCTCACGCTGTCCGCCCCCGGCAACGTCACGTCGGAGATGGGACTGGCGCTGCTCGACGTCGCCGACGTGATCCGCCCGCATCCGGAGGTGGTGGCGTTCCTGCAGGGCGTCGAGGACGACGGCTTCCTGGACGAGCTGCCGAAGTTCGCGGGCGGGACCGAAGCGCGCCACGCCATCGAGGCCTACCTCGACCGGTACGGCATGCGCTGCGTCGGCGAGATCGACATCACGAGGCCGCGTTGGCGCGAACGCCCCACCACGCTCGTGCCCGTAATCCTCGACAACGTCAGGAACTTCGAGCCGGGCGCCGCCAAACGGCGCTTCGAGAAAGGACGGCAGGAGGCGCAGAAGAAGGCGCAGGAGGTGCTCGAACACCTGCGGGCCCTGCCGGACGGGGAGCACAAGGCCAACGAGACCAAGCGGATGATCGACCGGGTCCGGACCTTCATCGGCTACCGGGAGTACCCGAAGTACGGCATCGTCAGCCGCTACTTCGTCTACAAGCAGGCCTTGCTGGAAGAGGCCGAGCGCCTCGTGCAGGCCAACGTGCTCCCCGAGAAGGAGGACGTCTTCTACCTCACGTTCCAGGAACTCCACGACGTCGTGCGCTCGAACCAGGTGGATGACAAGCTAATCCAGCAGCGCAAGGACGCGTTCCGGTCGTACCACGCGCTCACGCCGCCCCGGGTGCTGACATCGGATGGCGAGGTCATCGCCGGGGCGTACCGACGCGACGACGTGCCGACCGGCGCCCTGATCGGCCTACCGGTCTCCGCCGGGACCATCGAAGGGCGCGCCCGCGTCATCCTGGACATGGCCCAGGCTGATCTCGAACCGGGTGACATCCTCGTCACGGCCCACACGGACCCGAGCTGGACGCCCCTCTTCGTCGCCATCACAGGCCTGGTGACGGAGGTCGGAGGATTAATGACACACGGCGCAGTGATCGCACGGGAGTACGGCCTGCCGGCTGTCGTCGGTGTGGTAGATGCCACCCGGCTGATTCCCGATGGGCAGCGGATCCGCGTGCACGGAAGCGACGGGTACGTCGAGATTCTGCCTTGACTGACCACTCACCGAGAAGGCCCGTCTGCCTTGCCAAGCACATATTTTCCAAGCGGCACTGACCTGCTCGGCATCCGGATCTGCCGCTGGTCGGGCGTCGCGGCGTCCGGTCGTGCCGAAGGTAGTGCATCGCACCGGCTCCGACTTGCGCCCGAAAGGCGCGTCCTATCGACGAGACGCCCACCATCCGGCGAGCATCAATCATCTAGACCACGCCGGATAGGTACTCCCTACGTCGCTGCGGTTCGAACTTTTCGATCGCGTACATCAGCATGACTCGTGGCATGACCCGGTAACGTCGGGCCAGGAACTCCTCCTCCGCCGCTCTGTCACGGTTGCCCACCTCGCGCAGCATCCAGCCCACCGCCTTGTGGGCGAGGTCGTGTGGGTCGTGCAGGAGGCGTTCACTGAGCCGAAAGGTCCAATGGAAGTCGCCGGCTTTGATGAAGGCGAGAGTTGCCATGATGGCGATCCGCCGATCCCACACCAGGCTCGACTCGGCCAACCGATCCAGTACGCTCCGGTCCTTGTCGATCAGCCAGGGGCCGACGATGTACGGCGCGGATGAGTCCACCAGGTCCCAGTTGTTGATGCGGCCGGTGTTGGCCAGGATGATGCTGAAGATCCGGCCCCGTTCCTCCTCGTCCCCCTTGGTGAACTTTCGCACCAGGATGAAGAGCGACGTCAACCTCTCCTCGTGCACGCTGCTCGTCAGCAGCGTCGCCGTTTCGGCTAGGGAGAGGTCGCGCCAGTACCGGCCGGCCACCCTGCGCTGTTCCGGCACGGAGACGCCGATGGCCCGGTCGCCCTCGCCATATCCGCCTGGAATCATCTGCAGAAACCGGCTCAGTCCCTCCGCCCGGCGCGGGTCGGCGAGGCTGGCGAGTTCGTGACGGACGTCCACGGTCGTGGCCATGACTGTGTAACCTACCGCGACCGCCGGTGCCTACTGTGCTGCGTCTACTTACAAGAGTCGAGATCAACTTACTGTCATGCCGCCGATCGTGCGCGACGGCGTGGGTGTGGTCGTCACTGTCCGTGCCTGCCAACCGGCTCGGGCGCCGTTGGCGGGGTGAGGCGCACAAGTAACCGATGTGAGTGCGTCGCCCGACCGCCAGGGTGAACGCATGCGTGTGTGCGTGCCGAGCCCCGTCAGCGCAGGGCGGCGACGACTGAGCCCGGGCCGCACCCCGGGCAATGGACCGGGCGCTAACGAGTTGGTGCACGGTAGAGGGCGGGCCCTCGTCGATCATGAAGAGGACCGTGCGGGACGATCTTGATTGTGACGTCAGGATGGACCCGCACGGC
>JAEVHO010000372.1 GCA_016802835.1 Micromonospora sp. ATA32
CGGGCGGCCACCATCTCGGCGGTGTCCCCGACGTGCGGGGCCCGACCGGCGAGCAGGTTGACGTACCCCTGGCGGGCGACGTCGAAGCTGTGCCGGCGCGGACAGCGCAGCGCGCGGGCGGTGCCGGCCTCCGCCTCGGCCAGCGGCTCCCCGCAGACCGGGCAGCGCAGCCGATCGACGATGCGTGGGTCCATTTCAGGCCGGTCCGGAGAGATGGTCGACCACCCGGTGGCTGAGCGCGTCCAGCGCGGCGATCTCCTCGGCGGTCAGCAGGTCGATCAGGTGCCGGCGGACGGCGGCCACGTGCCCGGGTGCGGCGGCCTCGATCGCCCGCCGCCCCTCGGCGGTCAGCGTGATGACCGAGCCCCGACCGTCGGTGGCGCACTCCTCCCGGGTCACCAGGCCGCGCTGCTGCATGCGGGTGAGGTGGTGGGAGAGCCGGCTGCGCGACCAGAGCATCCGGTCGGCCAGCTCGCTGAGGCGCAGCCGCTGGTCGGGTGTCTCGGAGAGATCGGAGAGGACGTCGTAGTCGGGCTCGGAGAGGCCGGCGTCGCGCACCAGCTCGCGGGCCAGCTCCAGGTCGAGCAGCCTGCGCATTCGGCGGTACCCACGCCAGGCCCGGGACTCGCGCTCGTCGAGCCAGCGTGGTTCGTCCATGCGGGAATCCTAACCGGTTGTTGACATGTCACCAAACCTTCCCTACGTTGATGACATGTCAACCACATCGTTCACTGTCCCCGCGACGCCGCGGGCGCCGGCGTGAACGTCGGGCTGTGGGAGCTGTTCGGGGAGCGCGGCCGCGGGGTGCTGGTCACCCTGCGCCGGGACGGCCGTCCCCAGCTCTCCAACCTCGACTACCTGGCCGAGCCGGGGCTGATCCGCTGCTCCACCACCGGCGACCGGGCCAAGGTCCGCAACCTGCGGCGCGACCCCCGAGCCAGCTTGCACGTCAGCACCGCGGACGGCGGCGCGTACGCCGTCGCCGAGGGGACGGTCGTCCTCACCCCGCCCGCCACGGCGGAGGACGACGCGACCGTCGAGGAGCTGGTGGAGGTCTACCGGCGGATCCGCGGCGACCACCCCGACTGGGCGGAATATCGGGCCGCCATGGTCGCCGACGGCCGGGTGGTGATCCGGCTCGCCGTCAACCGGGTGTACGGCTGGCGGCCCCGACCCGCTGACTAGGGTCTGAGCATGGTCGCAATCCGATACGAGGACATCGTCAAGGTCCCGAAGGCGCTGCTGCACGACCACCTCGACGGCGGCCTGCGGCCCGCGACGATCGTCGAGCTGGCCGCAGAGGTCCGCCACGAGCTGCCCACCACCGATCCCGCGTCGCTCGGCCTGTGGTTCGTCGAGGCGGCGAACTCCGGTTCGCTGGAGCGCTACCTGGAGACCTTCGCCCACACGGTCGCCGTCATGCAGACCGCGCCGGCGCTGCGCCGGGTCGCCCGGGAATGCGCGCTCGACCTGGCCGCCGACGGGGTGGTCTACGCCGAGGTGCGGTTCGCTCCCGAGCAGCACCTGGAGCAGGGCCTGAGCCTGGACGCGGTGGTGGAGGCGGTGCTCGCCGGCTTCGTCGAGGGCAGCGAGCAGGCGGCGCGGGGCGGCACGCCGATCCGGGTCGGCACCCTGCTCACCGCGATGCGGCACGCCGCCCGGTCGCAGGAGATCGCCGAGCTGGCCGTCCGGCACCGGGACGTCGGGGTGGTGGGCTTCGACATCGCCGGCGCGGAGGCGGGCTTCCCGCCCACCCGGCACCTGGACGCCTTCGAGTACCTCCAGCGGGAGAACTTCCACTTCACCATCCACGCCGGCGAGGCGTTCGGCCTGCCCTCGATCTGGCAGGCGATCCAGTGGTGCGGCGCCGACCGCCTCGGCCACGGGGTACGAATCGTGGACGACATCACACCCGGACCGGAGCCGGTGCTCGGCCGGCTGGCCGCGTACGTGCGGGACAAGCGCATCCCGCTCGAGCTCTGCCCGTCGTCGA
This sequence comes from Micromonospora sp. ATA32, assembly GCA_016802835.1. Lineage (GTDB taxonomy): Bacteria > Actinomycetota > Actinomycetes > Mycobacteriales > Micromonosporaceae > Micromonospora. The sequence continues at coordinate 1,994 of JAEVHO010000372.1, forward strand.
ACGTGCAGACCGGCGCCGTCGCCTCGATCGCCGACCACCCGATCGGACTGCTGCGGGACCTGCGGTTCCGGGTGACGGTCAACACGGACAACCGGCTGATGAGCGGCACCTCGATGTCCCGGGAGATGGCGCTGCTGGTGGACGCCTTCGGCTACGGCTGGAAGGAACTCCAATGGTTCACCATCAACGCGATGAAGAGCGCCTTCATCCCGTTCGACGAGCGGCTGCGGATCATCGACGAGGTGATCAAGCCGGCGTACGCGAAGCTGTTGGCCTGATCACGGGTGGTGCGGGTGGCCGGCGAGCAGCGCGGCCACCCGCACCAGCACCTCGCGGGCCCGGGCTGCCTCGGCGCCCAGCCCGGTCTGCCGGCGCAGCACCGCGGGCTCGGCGCGCAGCAGGGCCAGGCCCCGGCGTACCAGCACGCGGGGTGCCTTGCGCTGTTCGGCCAGGTCGCGGGCCAGTCGCCGGACGAAGGTCGCCCCGCGCGGCCGGCGCAGCGCGTACGCTCCGGCGAGCAGGCCCTGTCGGCGACACTCCTCGACGATCTCCGCGGCGAAGATCCCTTCGGCCACGAAGATCGGCGATCCGGTGATGTCAAATGGCCGACTGGCCACCCTCCGGTCCGCGCCGATCGCATAAACCGGCACTTCGGCCTTGCCCTCCCGGGCCAGCCGGGCAATGGTTTCCACGGCCGTCCCGGCATCCCAGGACTCCGGCGATTCCCAGTTCACCAGCCCGTCTTGTCGCGGCAACGTAGGGTCATCGCCGTCCTTGTAGAAGTCGTCCAGGCATAGGACAGGAAGTCCTGTTCGTTGTGCTACGTATGACTTTCCGGACCCGGACGGGCCGGCGAGCAGGACGACGCGGTGAGGGTATTCCATTACGTTGAGTAACTCCGGCCAGACGTATTGCGACCAAATTGCATCAATATCTCATCACACCTCCGGGGAGGGGCAGGCTGGGCTTTCTCTTTCGAAGGCGGCGTGATGGAATCTCGGAGGTCCGACCCGCCGGGTCGGTAGCTGGGCGTTGCCCGGGGCAACGCGCGGACGCTGTAATCGCGAGGGCGGTGACGTGAGCAAACGGCCAAAGACGGCGGGCTCCTTCCTGTCGCGTCTGCGCCGGCCTGCCGGCCGGCTACGCGACATGCCGATCTGGTCCAAGCTCGGTCTCATCATGATCGTGCCGACAATCGCCACGGTCGTAGTGGGAACCAGTGGTCTGGTGGACCACCTGGACACTCTCAACAATGCCAACCGGGCCGGGGACCTGACCAGCCTCGTGGCACATTCGGGCGACCTGGTCGACAGCCTCCAGGACGAGCGCACGGCCGCCGTCCTGCTGCTCGGCGCGCCTGAGGGGCAGATCAGGGAGCAGTACCGGGAGGCGTACAACCGGGTGAACTCCCGGGTGGACCAGGCGAAGGGGCCCTACGCCCAGCAGCGTGCGGAGATCGGCGCTCTGCCGGCGAGTTTCGAGACCCTACTCGACAAGGTCGACCAGAGCCTCACCGACCTGCCCGGCACCCGCAGCCAGGTCTTCAACGCCAAACTGACGCTCTCCGCGACGGCCCAGCTGTACGAGGGCATGGTCGGTGACCTGCTCGACATCCGGGACTCGGCCACCCAGCTCGCCGGAGACAACGACCTCAGCGAGCGGATGCGGGCCTCCACGGCCATCGCCCGGTCCAAGGAGTGGCTCTCCATCCGCCGGGTCGTGGTGCACCGCGCCCTCCTCAAGAAGCAGCTGTCACCGGCGCTGCGCAACGACTACATCGCCAGCAAGACCGGTCAGGACCAGGCACTGCAGAGCTTCGTCGCGGTCGGCAACGAGGCGGAGGAAGAGTTCTACGCCCAGACGGTGTCCGGCTCGGACCAGCGCGAGGTCGACCGGTACAGCGGCGATATCAACGGCAACGTCAACGGCGACCTGCGGAACATCGAGTTCACGCCGGACCAGTGGGACGCCGCCATGGTCGCCAACGCCAAGCTGATCCGCACCGTCGAGGCGAAGTTCGACGGCGACATCGTGCGGCAGGCCGACTCGCTCCGCTCGGGCGTGCAGCGCCAGGTGTTCCTGGAGACCGGCCTGCTGCTCAGCATGCTGCTGCTGGCCATCCTCTTCGCCTACCTGGTCGCCCGGTCGATGGCCCGCTCCCTGCGCGAGCTGCGGCAGGGCGCGCTCTCCATCGCCCAGTACGGCCTGCCGCAGGCGGTGGCCCGGCTGCGCGACCCGCAGGTGTCCGGCCAGCTCTCCCCGGTACAGCTGGCCAACCAGATCGCCGAGCCGCTGCCGGTCCGGAGCAAGGACGAGTTCGGCCAGGTGACCGAGGCGTTCAACGCCGTCCACCTGGAAGCCGTCCGCACCGCCGCCGAGCAGGCCGCGCTGCGCGCGTCCGTCGCGACGATGTTCGTCAACCTGGCCCGCCGATCGCAGATCCTGGTCGACCGCCTGATCGGGCACCTCGACCGACTGGAGCGCGGCGAGGAGGACCCGGACCGGCTGGCCGAGCTCTTCCAGCTCGACCACCTGGCCACCCGGATGCGCCGTAACGACGAGAACCTCCTGGTGCTCGCCGGCGCGGACTCGACCCGGGTCCAGCGGGAGCCCGCCGCCCTGATCGACGTGCTCCGGGCCGCCCAGTCCGAGGTCGAGCACTACACCCGCATCGAGTTCGGCATCATCGACCGGGACATCGAGGTGGCCGCGCACGCGGTCAACGACCTCGTGCACCTCGTCGCCGAGCTGTTCGACAACGCCACCGCGTTCTCGCCGCCGGACTCCCAGATCATGGTGGAGGCCCGCCGGGTCGGTGACCGCGCCTCCCTCTACGTCGAGGACCGCGGCATCGGCATCAGCGCGGACCAGCTGCACGACCTCAACGAGCGGCTCGCCACGCCGCCGCAGGTGGACGTCGCCGTCTCCCGGATGATGGGCCTGGTCGTGGTAGCCCGCCTGGCCTCCCGGCACGGGGTCAAGGTCGAGCTGCGGCCCGGTGCGGACCGCGGCACGGTCGCGGACGTGACCCTGCCCACCTCGGTCCTGGTGCCCCGGGCGCTCTCCGGCCGGGGGCAGCAGCCGCCGGCACTGCCGGCCTCCGCGTCCGGCCCGATGCCGTCGGGGTCCGCAGTCGTCCGGTCCGCGCCGGTCATCGGCGCCCTGCCGGCGCTGAGCGACGCGCCGAGCAACCCGACTCCGACCCAGCGGCCGGCCGGTTCCGGCAACCAGGTCACCCTGGGCGGTCGCCCGTTCGACCCGGCGCCGCGCAACGGCTCCGGCACGCCCGCCACCACCGGTGGGATGCGCTCGATGCCGGCCTGGTCCGACCTGACCGGCGCCAGCGGCACCAGCAGCGGCGACGGCTTCACCCCGCGGACGTCAAACGGCCAGCAGATCGACCCGCTGCC
>JAEVHO010000373.1 GCA_016802835.1 Micromonospora sp. ATA32
CGCGCCGGCGGTCGGCACCCGGTCGACCAGCCGGTGATCGCCAACTGTGCGACCTGGGCGGCGCGCCCGCCGTCGTCCGCGGTCACTGTCGTGCAGAACCGGCCCAACAAGATCATCGTGCACCACACGGCGTTCCCGAACTCGACCGACTACAGCCTGGCCCACGCGTACGCGAACTCCCGTGACATCCAGGACCTGCACATGGACACCAACGGCTGGCTCGACTCCGGCCAGCACTTCACCAACAGCCGTGGCGGGTTCCTCACGGAGGGCCGGCACGGCAGCCTCTATGGCCTGCTGCACGGTCAGACCATGGTCCAGGGCGCGCACTGCGTGGGGCAGAACAGCCAGGCCATCGGCATCGAGAACGAGGGCATCTACCTCGACGTGCAGCCGCCCCAGGCGCTCTGGGACAGCCTGGTCGTCTTCTGCGCGTTCACCTGTCAGCAGTACGGCATCCCGGCCACCGAGATCTACGGCCACAAGGACTTCAACAACACCCAGTGCCCGGGACTGCTGCACGACCGGCTGCCCGAGTTGCGCAGCGCCGTCGCCGCCCGACTGGGCTGACCCCCGGCCCGGATCCGCTCAGCCGGATCCGGGCCAGGCAATGCACCCGGACACGCCCCGATGGCGGAGCTGGCATATATAAGCTCAGCCTGATACAAAGGCGGGGTGCACGCCTTTGACGTCCTGGGCGAACCGGTCCGCCGCCGGATCCTGGAACTGCTGGCCGACGGTGAGCTGACCGCCGGCGGGGTGTGCGCGGTCATCCAGGAGGAGTTCGGGATCTCCCAGCCGGCGGTGTCGCAGCACCTCAAGGTGCTGCGCGACAGCGGCTTCGCCACCGTCCGGCCGGAGGGGACCCGCCGCCTCTACGCGGTCGATCCACGGCCGCTGCGCGAGGTCGACGCCTGGCTGGATCACTTCCGCCGGTTCTGGACCCCGCCGCTGGAGGCGCTCGCCACCGAACTCGCCCGAGGCCGGCGCGAACGGCGGTTGCGCGAGGAGGCCGTGGAGCAATCCGACGACAGGAGAGAACGATGATCGACGTGACCCACCAGATCAGTGCCGTGGAGCGCCGGGTGGCAGCCGTACGCTGCCGGCGGGCGAGGCGCGAATGTCAACCATCAGCCAGACGTACGACGCCCCGGTCGAGGACGTGTGGGACGCCTGCACCAGCGCGGAACGCATCCCCCGCTGGTTCCTGCCGGTCTCCGGCGACCTGCGGCTGCACGGCCGATACCAGCTCGAGGGCAACGCCGACGGCACCATCGAGCGTTGCGACCCGCCGAAGAGCTTCGCCGCCACCTGGGAGTACGGCGGTGAGGTCAGCTGGATCGAGGTCCGGCTGACCCCGACGGCGGACGGTGGGACCCGGTTCGAGCTCGAACACGTCGCGCACGTCGACGACGAGCGTTGGGCCGAGTTCGGCCCCGGCGCGACGGGTATCGGCTGGGACCTCTCCCTGCTGGGCCTGGCCTCCCACCTGTCCTCGGACGGCGGCGGGGTCAAGCCCGAGGAGAGCATGGCCTGGATGGCCTCCGACGAGGGCCGGCAGTTCATGACGACGAGCAGCGAGCGGTGGTACGGGGCCAGCGTCGCCGCCGGCACCGACCCGGCCGCGGCCCGCGCGGCGGCCGACCGGACCATCGCCGCATACACCGGCGCGCCGGCGTCCTGACGACCCGCCGTTGCGGGCCGACCCCTCAGTGGGGCGGTGTCGCCGGCCGGGCTGATGAGCGGCCGGATGCCGGTCGCCTCGCAGGCCCGGTCAGGCCGGGTTCTGCGCGCCGCTGACGTCGGACTCCCGGTCGAGGTAGCCGCTGGCCTGCAGGTCGAACAGCTCCCGGTAGAGGCCGTCCCGCACGATCAGCTCGTCGTGGGTGCCGGCCTGGATGAGCCGGCCCCGGTCCATCACGTAGATCTGGTCGGCGTGCCGGACGTTGGCCAGCCGGTGGGTGATCAGCACGACAGCCCGGTCGGGGCGGCGGCGAAGGTGCTGGAAGAGAGCGTGCTCGGCCCGGGCGTCGAGGGCCGCGGACGGCTCGTCGCAGATCAGCAGCCGGGCGTCCCGATAGAGGCCGCGGGCCGCGACGAGGCGCTGCCACTGACCGCCGGAGAGGTCGTGGCCGTCCTTGAACTCCCGGTCGAGCAGGGTGTCGTACCCGAACGGCAGGCCCTCGATCATGTCGTGCGCGGCCGCGGCCCGGGCGGCGTCCTCCAGGCTCGGGCCGGCCTGGTCGGACGGACGGTCGTGCCGGCCGATCCGGATGTTCTGCCCGGCGGTGAAGGGGAACTTCCACCAGTCCTGGGTCATCACCGCCACCTGCGCGCCGGTCGCACCGGGGTCCAGCTCGGCGGTGTCGGTGCCGTCCCAGCGGATCACCCCGCTGGTCGGCCGGTAGAGGCCGGCGATGAGCTTGGCCAGCGTAGTCTTGCCGGAGCCGTTCTCCCCCACCAGCGCGACGACCTGGCCGCGCCGGACGGTGAGACTGACCTCGTCCACGGCCGGGGTGTCGGTGTCCGGGTAGCGCAGGCTGACCCGGTCGAGCTCGATGGTGTCGAACCCGTCGGCGGACCGCCCGGCGGCGGCCGGGACGCGAGCCAGGGCGCGGTCGATGAAGTCCCGGTAGTCCTGGTAGTACAGGGCGTCCTCGTAGAGCGAGTTGGTGGCGAAGACGGCGACGCCGAGACTGCTCCGCGCCGACTGCAGGGCCAGCAGGGCGGTCGCCGCCGCGGCCAGCGCGACCGCGCCGCCGAGCAGCAGGCCGCCGAGGACCGCGTAGACGCCGAAGGTGGCGATCCCGGCGACCGAGGTGCCGACCACCCGGGTGGCCGTCTGCGAACGGACGAGTCGCAGGTGGGCGCCGGTCTCCACGGCCATCATCCGGCGGTATTCGGTGAGCAGGAAGTCCCGCATCTGGTACGCCCGGACCTCGGCGGCGGTGTGCCGGTTGGCCATCAACCGGGCGAGCATCCACATTCGCCGCCGTCGGGTGATCCGGGCCAGCATCGCCAGGTACTGCCGGCGGGCCATCTTCACCGCGGTCACCGCCTCCGGCACGGCGGCGAGCAGCAGGCAGGGCAGCAGCACCGGCTGGATCACGGCCACCGCCGCGGCGGTGGCCAGCACCCCGACCACGCCGGTGACCAGGTTGACGGTGTGGTCGACGATGTACGCGCCCTCGGCCATCCCCCGGTCCCGGGCCCGGTCCATCTCCTCGGCGAAGCCGGCGTCGTCGAACGCGGCGAGCTCGACCGACGTGGTGGCCTCGAAGAGCCGCAGCTCCACCTGGTAGTTGATCTGCGGGGTGAGTCGGGCCTGCCCCCAGCCGGCGGCGATGGTCAACCCGCCCTTGGCCATCACCGCCAGCGCTGCCAGCGCCAGCGCGGGCAGGGCGGCGCGGACCCGGTCCGGGGTCGGCCGGTGGCGAACAACTGCCGCAGCACGCTGGTCGTCGCCAGCAGCCCGAACGTCGTCATCACCCCGGCGGCGACGTTGAGCCCGAGGGAGACGGCGGTGTCCCACCGGCTGGTCGCCCAGGCCAGGGCGACCGCCTCGCGGACCAGCCGGGGCAGGCGGCGGGCCACCGCCCAGAAGCTGGTGTGCGCGAACTCGGTCGCGTGGTGCATCCAGTCGCCGTCCTCCAACTCCGGCAACGCCGACGTGCCGGCGTCGTCGCCCGGATCGTCCTCGTCGGACCGGCGCTGGCTGGTCACCGTCGGCACGGAACCTCCTGGGGAGCGCGGGGCACGACCGACGCGGCCAACACCACGTCGGTCCGATGCCGTAGAGGGAACAGCGGCCACAGCCTACTGTCCGCAACTGGGTGACGTCACCGGGTAGTCGGCGTGGTCCGGTCGACCTGACCCACCACCACCTCGACCGCGACGGCAGGCAGGAGCGGCACCCGGAGGAAGACGGCCCCCATCACCACGGGTAGCGCTGCGGCGGTCAGGTAGGACAACGCCCGGGTCACCGCCGGGGCCACCCGACCGGGGATCGGCCCGGTGAGCACGACGGCAGCGGCCGGCGGCAGGCCCGAGCAGCACGGCCGTGGCCAGTTCGTCGCCGCGCACGGCCGACACCACGGCCGGGGCCAGCCAGACGTACGCGGCCAGGGCCGCCAGCAGGGTCTGCTTGTCGACCAGGCCGGCCCGCCGGCGCAGCTAGTCGCGGGTGGGGCGCGCCGCCGGCGGTCACCACGCGGGCCACCGCGACCGCCACGACCACCAGCACGACGAGCAGCACCGCCAGCCGTACCTGCCGGGACCGGTGTGAGCTCTCACCCAATCTGATCCATGCTGGGTGGCGCTGAGCTGCGGTGGATCAGATTCGATGAGAAGGAGCACGTCCTGATATGTCTCAGTGAATGTGATCCAGTGCCGGGATCGGCGCTCTCATCGAGGATCGTGGGCGCCCAGCGCTCGCCGGGGCCCTGGTCGAGACCCGGACAGCACGACCGGCTACCGACGCTGGCATGGCCATTTTCCGCCACGCCAGCGGGCGGTGAATGTCCGACGAGAACGCCGACCACTCCCAGCTCCTGGCCGAAAGCGCCGCAGATTTGCTCGCCATCTCGCCACGTATATGCGGGATGACCACACGAACCAGTCCCCGTCATGATCTCGACCCGAGACAGGCGTGTTCGCATTCATTTTCGGTTGCTCAGGCGAAATCAGTTGGCGGGCTTGCCGAACCAGCGGGAGAGGTGGTCGTCCAGGTCCTGCTGATCGTCGCCGATCCAGGCGACGTGGCCGTCGGGGCGTAGCAGGACGCACGGAACATCCAGTACCGCAGTGGGATCCGCGAGGTAATCGACCCGGTCTGACCAGCCGCCGACGGTCAGGCGTTCGGTGCGGTCCAGCAGCAGGCCGCGGCCGCGATGCAGCAGACCGTAGAGGTGGCCCTGTTTCACGTCGATGTCGCGCAGGCGGCGGCCGAGCAGGTCGGGTCCTTCGCCGAAGTCGTAGCGGATGCCGAACGCGGTGATCTTCTCGATCAGATAGCGGTTCACCTCGTCGAAGTCCATCAGTTCGGTGAGCAGCCTGCGCACGGCCTGCGGGCCCGGTTCGGTGGACAGCAGTTCCATCTGGGCACGGGTGTTGTCCAGCACGTCCTCGGCGACCGGATGACGTTCGGCCTGGTAGGTGTCCAGCAGTTTTTCCGGCGCCCAGCCGCGGACCTGTGCGGCCAGTTTCCAGCCGAGGTTGAATGCGTCCTGAACGCCCAGGTTGAGGCCCTGTCCACCCAGGGCTATTGCGTAGTCGGGTTACTCCTGGTCACGGCGTCGATGAGGTCGTGTGGGCGGTGGTTGGCGCGTCGGGTGGCTTCGGCGATGTTGGTTGCACCGTTGGTGCGGTGGTAGCCGATCGAG
>JAEVHO010000374.1 GCA_016802835.1 Micromonospora sp. ATA32
CGCCTCTGGCACCGCCTGCTCTCCGCCTTCCGCCGCCCCTGACCCCGCCCCGCCGCGCCCCCGCGCGTTTGCGGCGGGCGGCGGGGCGGCGGGCGCCCAGGGCGTTGATCTAGGGCAGATCAGCGCTGATGGAGCTCAGGTCAGCGCGATCTGCCCTAGATCAACGAGAGGTGGAGTTCGGTCAGGCGACAGGGGCCTTGCCGAGCACGGTCTCGGCCTGCTCCTCCGGGGTGGCGTCCGGAGCGGCGGGCTCGTTGGCCGTGCGGAGCGGGATCTCCTTGATGAACCAGGCGAGCACCGGCACCGCAACGGTGAAGAGCACCGCCCAGAAGAAGACGTGCGAGATGGCGTCGGAGAGGCCACCCAGCACCGCCTCGCGCAGCTGCGGCGGCAGCTTCTGGAGCTTCTCCAGGTCCATGCCACCGCCACCGCCTCCGAACGCGCCGCCGGCCGCCGAGCCGGCGAGCCGGTTGGCGAAGATCGCGCCGAACAGCGAGATGCCGAACGAGCCGCCGATGGAGCGGAAGAAGGTGGCCGCGCCGCTGGCCGCGCCCAGGTCCTTCTGCTCGACGCTGTTCTGCGCGATCAGCATCGAGGTCTGCATGAGGAAGCCCATGCCGACGCCGAGCACGACCATGTAGAGCGAGGACTCAGCCTTGCTGGTGCCGACGTCGAGGCGGGTCAGCAGCGCCAGGCCCAGCGTCATCACCACGCCACCGAGGATCGGGAAGATCCGGTAGCGACCGGTCCTGGTGATCGCCCGGCCCACCACCAGCGAGACCACCAGCATGCCGAACATCAGCGGGAGCAGGAGCAGGCCGCTGTTGGTGGCCGAGGCGCCCTGCACGGTCTGCTGGTAGAGCGGCAGGAAGTTCATCGCGCCGAACATCGCGAAGCCGAGCAGGAAGCCGATCACCGAGATGAGGGCGAAGTTGCGGTTCGCGAAGAGGGCGAGCGGCAGGATCGGCTCGGGTGCCCGGCGCTCGACGAGGCCGAAGGCAACCAGGCTGACCAGCGCCAACGCCGCCAGGCCGAGGATCTGCGGGGAGGTCCAGTCGTAGGAGTTGCCACCCCAGGTGGTGACCAGCACGATCGCGGTGATGCCGACCGAGAGCAGGGCGGCGCCCAGCCAGTCGATCTTGTGCTCGGTGCGGTACTTGGGCAAATGCATGGTGGTGGCCAGGACCAGCAGCGCGACGCCGCCGAGCGGCAGGTTGACATAGAACGCCCAGCGCCAGGAGAGGTTGTCGGTGATGAAGCCGCCGACCAGCGGACCGGCGACCATGGCGATCGCCATGATGCCGGCGATCATGCCCTGGTAGCGGCCGCGCTCCCGGGGCGGGACCAGGTCACCGATGATCGCCATCACGCCGACCATCAGGCCACCGGCGCCGAGACCCTGGACGGCGCGGAACACGATCAGCTCGACCATGCCGTTGTCGACGCCGCCGAGCAGCGCCGAGCCGGACATGCCGCAGAGCGCGGAGCCGACCAGGAAGATGACCACCGAGGTCAGGAAGACCGTCTTGCGGCCGTACAGATCACCGAGCTTGCCCCAGATGGGGGTCGAGACGGTGGTGCCGAGCACGTACGCGGTGACGATCCAGGTGAAATGGTTGGCCCCGTCGAACTCGAACGCGATCCGCGGCAGCGCGGTGCTCACGATCATGTTGTCGAGCATCGCGAGCATCATCGCGATCATCAGGCCGAAGAGCACGACCCGCACGTTTGGTCTTGCTGGTGTCTGAGTTGCCTGAGCCATGGGTAAGCTCCCCCCGAGATGTGACTGACTTACTTGCCGCCCGGCTAGCTACCTTACTAGCCGCACGGTAAGTTGGGGAGGAAGTAACCGTCAAGCGGAAAAGGTGGTTCGGGTGAGGGAGAGCACAGGCGGCACGCGAGAGCGGATCAAGGCCGTCGCGCTGGAGCTCTTCACCGAGCAGGGTTACGAGAAGACCTCGCTGCGGGAGATCGCCGAGCGGGTGAACGTGACGAAGGCGGCGCTCTACTACCACTTCAAGAGCAAGGACGAGATCGTCAGCAGCTTCGTCGAGGACCGGCTGGAGCGGATGGACGCGCTCATCGCCTGGGCCGAGTCGCAGCCCGCCACGCTGGCCACCCGACAGGCGCTGATCGCCCAATACGCGGACGCGATGTTCGCCGGTGAGCAGCCCTCGGTGATGCGCTTCTTCGAACAGAACCAGACCGTGCTGAAGAGTCTCGCCGCCGGGCAGCAGATGCGGGGCCGGATGCTGCGCCTGGCCGACGCGCTGTCACGGGGCGACGACTCACCGGCCGCCCAGCTGCGGGCCGCGCTGGCCCTGTTCGCCGTGCACAGCAGCTGGTTCGCCGTCCGCACCCCGCACATCACGGACGAGGAACGGAAGAAGATCGCGCTGGACGTGGCCGACGAGCTGCTCGCCGCGATCGGCGAGCAGACCGACGACGCCTAGCTCGGTTCCCCGACGGCCACGGAACCGGTCAGGTCGATCCGCAGCCCGAGCAGGTTCACCCCGGCCAGCGGCGACCAGTCCCGCTCCGGGGTGCGGACGAAACCCATCCGCTCATAGAGCCGGTGTGCCGGCACGGCGAAGCCGCCGCGTACGCAGATCACCACGGCGGCGCAGCCCAGCTCGGTGGCGCGGGACAGGCAGGCGCTGACCAGCGCCGCCCCGGCGCCACGGCCCTGAGCCGCCGGATCGACGGCGAGCATCCGGAACTCCGCCTCGCCGGGGCCGGACAGCTCGGCGTACGGGGTGCCGGGCAGCACGAAGGTCACCGAGCCGAGCACCTCGCCGGTCGCCTCGTCGACGGCGACCAGCACCTCGCCCGCCGCCGCCCGGGACGCCACGTCGGCGAGCGCCACCGCGTACCCGTTCTCGCCCTTGAGCTGGCCGTCGGCCTCGTAGGCGGCGACCGTCAACCGGGCCACCGCCGCGAAGTCGTCCGGGACCGCCCGACGGACCAGCAGGCCGCTCAATCGATCACCGCGATCAGGTCACCGTCCTGCACGACGTCGCCCTCGTTGACGGCGAGCTGCTTGACGACCCCGTCGGACTCGGCGATGACGGGGATCTCCATCTTCATCGACTCCAGGATCACCAACGTGTCCCCCTCGGACACGGTGTCCCCGGCCGACGCGACGACCTTCCAGACGTTCGCCACCATCTCGGCGCGGATCTCCTCGGCCATCTCGGGCCCTCCCTCTCCACCGGTGTGCCTGCGTCGGTATCCAATCATGCGCGGGCCCGCGATGGGCGGGGAGCCGGTGTGGGCGACACGTCCGGCGACGCGTGGCGACGCGCGACCGGGGCGGCCGATCCGGCCCCACCGGACAGCCGCCGCAGCCGGCCGCACTAGCATCAGCGGGTCGGACCCCGGGCGCCCGGGTGGACCGGTACGCGACCACCACCGCGCTCGCCGCGGTCGGACCGTGACCAGCATGAGGAGGTCAGCATGGCGAAGAAGGCCCGCAAGAAGAAGGCCCGCAGGAAGAGCGGCGCGAACCACGGCAAGCGCCCCAACTCCTGACCGGCGCGGCGGGACACCGCCGACCAGTCGACAGCTCGGCCGGCCCCCGGCCGGCTCGGCAGCCGGACATGACGGTGGCCCGGGTCGAATCGACCCGGGCCACCGCTCTGTCAACGGCCGGTCCGGCGGTCACCGCCGCGAACCGTCGTGCTCAGTCCGCCAGCTCCCGCGACTCGGTCGTCTCGAAGACGACCAGCTCGGTGAGGCGGATCCGGAGCCGCTCGCGCAGCTTCTCCGGCGCGGTCTCGTTGCCGCAGCAACGGGCGACCAGCGCCTTGACCTCCTGCTCGATGCCGTACTCGCGCAGGCACGGCCCACACTCGTCGAGGTGGTGCCGGATCAGCGTGCGCCGCTGCTCGCCGCACTCGAGATCGAGGTAGAGGTAGACCTCCGCCAGGACCTCACGGCAGTCCGTCTCGTGGGGCTTCCCACAGCTCACGTCACACCTCCCGGCCTGCAGCGGCGGTCGAGCCCTTCGAGGACTGCGCGGAGCTGAATCCACGATCCGCCGCGTAGCGCTCGAGCAGCTTGCGCAGATTACGTCGACCGCGGTGCAGCCGCGACATCACGGTGCCGATCGGCGTGCCCATGATGTCGGCGACCTCCTTGTAGGCGAAGCCCTCGACGTCGGTGAGGTAGACGGCCAGGCGGAACTCCTCCGGCAACTGCTGGAGGGCCTCCTTGACGTCGCTGTCCGGCAGCCGGTCCAGCGCCTCGGTCTCCGCGGAACGCAGACCGCTGGAGGTGTGCGACTCGGCCTCGGCGAGCTGCCAGTCGGTGATCTCCTCGGTCGGCGCCTGGATCGGCTGGCGCTGCCGCTTGCGGTAGGAGTTGATGTAGGTGTTGGTCAGGATCCGGTAGAGCCAGGCCTTCAGGTTCGTGCCCTGCTCGAACTGGTGGAAGGCCGCGTACGCCTTCAGGTAGGTCTCCTGGACCAGGTCCTCGGCATCCGCCGGGTTGCGGGTCATCCGCAGCGCGGCAGCGTAGAGCTGATCGACGAAGGGCATCGCGTCCCGCTCGAAGCGGGCCCTGCGCTCGTCCGTCTTCTCGGTGGTCAACCGCACATCCCCTCGCGTCGGATGCTTTCCCGCCGAGAATACGCGCACGGACCTGCCCGCAGATTCACTTCCGGCCGGTGTGCTGGTGCTCACCACGCCCGGCTCGACCGGCTGCGCCGTCGCGGGCCACTCCGGTGCGCCCAGCAGCTGCGTCAGTTGCCGCGCTCCGCGCTCGTCCCGCTCCCGACTCCGTGTCTCGGTCGGCACCGGTCACCCCCTCGCCTGAAATGTCGTCCCGGGGGTTGTAACGCGCGCCGAGGGGCCGGGCATTCCGGTGACCGCCCCCCGTTCCTGGTCCCGGCCTCGGCGGAGGCGACGCAGGGACCAGGAAGGGCCTGGGAGGATGGTTACGGACCCCCAGAACGGGCATCCGGCACCAATCCGTGCAACGACCCTGCGGCGGGGACGGACACGGCCCCCTCACCGCCGGGCAGCGCACCGGTCAGCGGGCCCAGCCCTGTGCCCGCAGCCAACCGAGCACCAGCTCGGCGGTGCCGGACGGATCCCGCCGCAGGTCGTGCCGCTCACCGGGCCGGACGACCACCCGCACGGTCGGACCGGGTCCGGGCACGCCGAACGGATCGCGGTCGCCGTTGAGCACCAGGGTCGGCAGGCCGGTCACCAGCTCCGCCGCCCGGGACCGCTCCGGCCGACCGGGCGGGTGCAGCGGGAACGCGAGCGCGACGACGCCGGCCGCGCCCACCGCCACGGCAGTCCGGCCAGGCCACCCGGGGCACCACTGGAACGCCCACCCACGACCAGCCGGGGCACGCTCGGGTGACGCTCCC
>JAEVHO010000375.1 GCA_016802835.1 Micromonospora sp. ATA32
CCCACGCACTGGCCCCGCGCCGACGCCTGGTCCACCCTCTGGCGGGCCATCTTCGTCACCTGAACACCACCCCACGCACGCACGCAACACCACCAGCACTCGCATCCGCGCTCACCCGACGACCAGGAACCGAGCACGCTGGGCAGACCAGCGGACCAGCCGCGCCCCAGCCGAACAAGATCGACTCAGTAGATCACGAGATCAGCTCGAAGCCACGTCCACGGATCGAGGCTTAGCCTGGATCCGTGGACGAGGGCTGGTCCACTGTGGCTGGGACGGCGTGGAAATGTGACGAGAGTGCCCTCTGGGCTGGGATGATCGGGTTTGTCTAGAACACGAATCTCACCAGCTCGGAAAGGCACTCTCGGTGCAAGGATCTCATGCCTGGCGTGCGGACAGCGCGGTGTTCGACGAGGACAATCTCGTGTCGTGTGCGGGGCTGGTGCCTGTGCTGGAACTGGCGGAGCAGGCCGGGTTGTCCCGGTTGCTGGACGAGCACGTCCAGTTCGCCTGCGAGCGGGTCAAGTCCGGGGCGGCGAATGCGACGCCGAAGCTGACCTCGATCATCGCCGGGATGGCCGCCGGCGCGGACAGCATCGATGACCTGGACGTCATCCGCTCCGGTGGGATGAAGAAGCTGTTCAGCCGGGTCTACGCCAACTCCACGCTGGGGATCTTCCTGCGGGAGTTCACCCACGGCCACACCCGGCAGTTGTCGGCGGTGCTGCGCCGGCACCTGGTCGCCCTCGCGCAGCGGACCCCGGTGCTCAACGGCATCAACGACAGCATCTTCATCGACATCGACTCACTGCTACGCCCGGTATACGGGCACGCCAAGCAGGGCGCCTCGTTCGGGCACACGAAGATCGCGGGCAAGACCATCCTGCGCCGGGGCCTGTCCCCCCTGGCCGTCACGATCTGCACCGCGACGGCGGCACCCGTGCTGGCCGGCGTGCGGTTACGGGCCGGACGCGCCGGCTCAGCCAAAGGCGCCCCGTCCATGCTCACCGAGGGCATCAACACCGCTATTGCCTGCGGCGCGGACCCGGCAAAGATCCTGGTGCGCGGCGACTCCGCCTACTGCAGCGGCAAGGTCATCACCACGGTCGTCAAAGCCGGAGCGCACTTCTCGTTCGCCATCGCCCGCAACCCGGCCGTCGACGCCGCGATCGCCACCATCGGCGACGAGCAGTACACGCCCGTGCACTACCCGGGCGCCGTCACCGACCCCGACACCGGCGAACTGATCTCCCACGCCCACGTCGCCGAAGTGGAATACACCGCCTTCGCCGACACCCGCCACCGCATCACCGGCCGGCTCATCGTCCGCCGCGTCCTGGACGCCAACACCCAGGACCCCCTGTTCCCGGTCTGGCGCTACCACCCGTTCTTCACCAACAACCCCGAGCCCGTCGCCGCCGCCGACATCACCCACCGCCAGCACGCCATCTGCGAAACCGTCTGGTCCGACCTGATCGACGGCCCCTGGGCCCACCAGCCCTCCGGCTCGTTCGGCGCCAACACAGCCTGGTGCATCCTGGCCGCGATCTGCCACAACCTGCTCCGCGCCGCCGGCACCCTCACCGGCACCGCCCGCTACGCCATGGCCCGAGGCGCCACCCTCCGCACCCACCTGATCAACATCCCGGCCCGCCTCGCCCGACCCCAACGCCGACCCGTGCTGCACCTACCCGCGCACTGGCCCCGCGCCAGCGCCTGGCTCGCCCTCTGGACCGCCATCTTCACCACCTGAACAGACCACCCCGCTGCCGCACCACACCACGCAACACCACACCCGCGACAGACCCGACAAGCAGGAACCGAGCACGCTGGACCCAGGGCCAGCAGGACGATCACACCTCAAACCAGCAAGACCAATTCTGTCTCGCCCGAAGACCGCGCCAACCCCCGGTCCACGGATTGAGGCTTAGCCAGCGGCTTTGGCATGATGCGATCCATCTCCTCGCGACCGAAGGCCCGCAGGGTCGTGGTACGGACGTTGCCCGCCCCGCCGAGCTGCAGGAGCGCCGCGGTGGCGGTTTCGTCGTCAGGCGCCTCGACGACGGCCACGACGTCGTACGGACCGACGGTCCAGTAAATGTTCAGGAGATTCGCCCCGAGCTTCTGTGTCGCCGCGGCGAAGGCCTCGGCGCGCTTCGCGGTGTCCTTGTAGCCTCGGATCCCCTGATCGGTCCAGTTCAGCAACGCGAAATACGTCGGCATGGTCCTTCACCTCCATGAAGAGACCTCATCGTAAGGTTAATTCTGGGCATAATGGCCGGAATCTGCATCAAGTGCGCACCAGAACGAGTGATGCGAGCGATCACGGGCGGTTGATCACGGTGATGGGAAGCAGCGAGAGGCACTCTGCGTAACAGTCACGCTGACCTGCGGAGACAAGTAGACGTCGGAGGCTCCCCGGTAGGCCAGCGCCCGTCCCACCCATCCCACTTCGGTTCATAGATCAAGTTCGGGTCCTCAGGCACCGAGTCGATCGGCGCGGCCAGCATCGGGGCGACAGGCCGGCGTAGCACAGGCCCACCCGGCGACGTCTCCCACCGCCAGGCCGGGCTCATTCCCTCCAGTCCCATCCGCCCGGACCGCGAGCGCCACTCATACGCATCCCTCCCCCGCCATCGTCGGGCAAAGGGATCGGGCTCCGGGCGAAGATCAGGCACAACGAATGCAGGGGGACCTTGGCATTACGAGTCGAAGGTCGCCCTGGTCGACGTCGTGGAAGCTCGGGTCGAGTGGGCGTCGGTGCTGCCGTTGGGCGCCTCGTCAGTCGGCTACGCCGCGGCGGGTTACCTCGCGGAGGGTGCGCTGAGGAAGACGAGCTTTTGCTGGCTTTTCCATCCGCTCGGCGGCGGGCTACCTCGCAGTCTTTACCGCAGGTCGGCGGCGATCCGGTCGGCGTCGGCGGTCAGGGCGTCGTAGCCGTCGGCGGTGAGCTTGCCATCGCGTCGCAGGTCGCCGAGCTTCTCGCGCAGCTTTTTGAGCTGGTTCTCGGCCTGGTCTGGGTCGCTCTCGGCGATCTCCTTCGCGATCGCGTCCACCTTGGTGTGCAGGTCCTTTGCGGCATCCGGGTTCAACCGGCCGGCTTCCACCTGCTCCTGGATCGACTGGCGCATGCCGGCGATCGGGTCAGCGGGTGGAGTGGGGCTCGGCCTACGCGAGGTGGCCCGAGGGCTCGGTGTCGGGCTGGCCGGGTTGCGGGTGGCGGACGCGACGGTGCGCAGCGTCGGCGTGGCGGGCGCGACGGTGAGCGGCACGGCCGGCACGCGGGGCGCCACAGCGGTGGTGGCCGATGCCGGCGGCGTGGTCGGCCCCGCGGCAGAGGTGTGGTCGTCGCGGTCGAGCAGCGTGACGCCGGTCAGGGCGAGCAGCGCGACGCCGAGCAGGGCCGCCATCAGCAGCGCCTCGCGCCGATGCCGTGCCGGGCCCGGCCTGGGGCGTGCCGGGCCGCCTGCCTCCGGCCTGGGCGGACGAGCTGTCACCGGCGTGGACCGTCCCGGCCGGCCCGGGTCCGCTGGCGTGACCGACACGAGGGGAACCGGAGTGCCGGCCCGGGGCAGCAGGGCCGCGAGGCGATCCCGGACTTCGGCCGCGTCGGGCGGCCGGTCGGCAGGATCCTTGGCCAGCAGTTCGGCGGCCAGGGCGTCCAGCTCGGCGGGTACGTCAGGCCGGCGCTCGCGCAGCGGCGGGGGTGGCTCGTTGACGTGCTGATGCAACACGCTGAGCGGCTCGCCGGCGAACGGCGGACCGCCGGCGAGCATGGCGTAGAGGGTGCAGCCCAGCCCGTACAGGTCGGTGCGGTGGTCCACCGGCTGGCCGAGGGCCTGCTCGGGAGACATGTACGAGCTGGTGCCGAGCTTGGTCGCCGGTCCGGTGAGGGTGCGCTCCCCCGCTGCCCAAGGAAGGCGGGCGATGCCGAAGTCGCAGATCTTCACTGTGCCGGTGGCGGTGACGATCAGGTTGCCCGGCTTCACGTCACGGTGCACCACCCCGGCCTCGTGCGCGGCGGCGATCCCGTCGCAGGTCTGAGCGGCGATCGACAACGCCTGCAGGACGGGGAACGGGCCCTCGGCGAGCAGTGCGGACACGGTCCGCCCCTCCACCAGTTCCATGATCAGGTAGGAGTCGTTCTCCTCGGCGCCGAAGTCGTAGACAGCGACGATGTGCGGATGGGTCAGCCCGGCCGCCGCACGGGCCTCCCGGTCGAAGCGTTCCGCGGCCATCGGCTCCTTCAGGCCGGCCGCAGCGAGCACCTTGATCGCCACAGGGCGGTCGAGGCGCAGGTCGCGACCGCGCCACACCTCACCCATGCCGCCGCTGCCCAGCAGCTCCGCGGTCTGGTAGCGGCCATCCAGCAGACGTCCAAGCACGGCCTCACTGCTCCAACCCAGCGCGCCGCTACACGGGGGGCCCGGTGACGCGACGGCCGGCATCGGGGTCATCGGACGAACCATCAGGAGTTCCTCATGATGGACGATCCCCCAAGTTGGTCAACGCGCCATCGTCACCGAGGAAACGACCGGCGGGCGCCGGCTACCCTCTGCTCCGGCGGGCCGCCGAAGCTGCCGCCGTCCGCGTGCAGCTCAACAAGGTCATGACCGCCTCCGCCGCCGACGGCGAACCCGGCGTACCCACCGTCCTCCGCGTGACCGCAGAATCCGCGCTGAGAAGTCGGTGCGCCGGATCTAACTGTCGGAGTCGGGCTCGGCGAGCAAGGGCAGGATCCCGGTCATCGAGAGCACGCGCCGGACATGGCTGGTGGGATTGACCAGGGCGAGGCTGACGCCCCTGTCGGTGGCACGGCCGTGTGCGTTGACGAACGCGTTCAGCACGGTGGAGTCGATGAAGCTGACCCGCGCCAGGTCGACCTGGACGCGGGGCGCGCGGGCGATCGCGGCCTGCAGGACGTCCCCCAGCGGGCTGGCTGCGGCGATGTCGAGTTCGCCGAACAGCGTCACGACGGCGGTCCCGTCGCGCACCGTCGTCTCCGACTGCCACGTCTGTTCCACGCCGCACCTCACCCGCTCGACTGTACGCCGGGGAGGCGGGCGGTGACGGTGGCTGTCGTCCCGTCCGGCCCGCTGTCGATGACCAGGCTGTCAGTGAGCTGTTGGGCCAGCCACAGGCCCCGGTGGCCTCGGGTTCCGGGGCGCGGCAGCGCGATCGGAACATAGTCCGCTCCGGGACCGTGGTCGATGACCTGGCAGGACAGGGATGCGGCGTCGCGCAGCAGGCGGAGCCGTCCGCTGCCGCCACCGTGGCGCACGACATTGGTGACCGGCTCGTGCACGGCCAAGACGAAGTCCTCCAATGGGTCACCAGCGAGCCCGGTCGCGCCGGCGG
>JAEVHO010000376.1 GCA_016802835.1 Micromonospora sp. ATA32
AGCACGGCGGGCCCGGGCGAAGAGCCGGCGGGCCCGTGGGTCGAACCACGGGGGGCAGGTCGGTGTCCCCCGTCGGGGGCGGCGCAGCGCGGGCCAGCGCGCCGGGCCAGCTCGGGGGCGCCACTGGGGCGACGTCGAGCCGGGTCAGGGGCGGGCGGTCGTCTCGGGCCAGCGCGGCGGGCGAGGTCCGCCTCCGCCTCGGCGCCCCCGGACAGGTCAGCGAGGCGGCCGGCGCGGGTCGTGGGCAGCGGGTAGACCCGCCAGAGCACGGTCTCGAAGGTCATCCCCGAGCCGGAGGTGTGGCTGCGCACCTGCGGGATCAGCCCCAGGCCGCCGGCGACGACGGCCTCGCCGGCGAGCAGCGCCGCGCCGGCGAAGTCGCCGGGGCCGGGCAGCCCGCGCGGGTCGCCGGGTGCGGGCAGCACCAGCCGGATCTCGTCGGGGGAGAGCTTGGCCAGCGTCGGCAGCGCGTCGCGCAGCGGCACGTCGGTCCAGGTGCCGGGGGCGTCCGCGACCAGGTGCTCCTCGTCGCCGGCGATCTCCTCGGCCACCTCGTCGTACGGCACGAGCCCGGCGCGCCACGCGCGCACCCAGGCCACGAACCGGCTCGACCGGCGCGGAGTGAGTGTTGCCGCGCCCGTTGCGGGGAGGGACATGGAGGAAAGGGTACGTGGTGAGCACCGGCCCTGTCTCGACTGCCGTTCCGCCCGCGCCCTCCGCCGCCGGAGGTTTGTCGATCATGGACTCGTGGTGGGCGGATCGCCCCTCCTCGTACCGTTTGTGGGGCACCACAACACCATGATCGACGGAGTGGGTCGGCGCGGCTGGGTGGCGGGGGGTGGGGGGTTGGTTAGCGTGGTTGGCCATGGGGCGGCGGTATGGGGACGATGTGCTGGCGGGGGACTGGCGGCGGCGGAAGGTCACTCCCGAGGTGGACGCCGAACCGGATCTGGTGGTCGAGGATGCCGACTCCGGCTTCTGCGGTGCCGTGGTCGGGTTCGAGTCCGGCGCAGTGGTGCTGGAGGACCGGCACGGACGGCGGCGCAACTTCCCGCTGCTGCCGGCGGCGTTCCTGCTCGACGGTCAGCCGGTGACGCTGCGCCGGCCGGTCCGCGCCCCGGTGCCGGCGGCCCGGCGGCGTACCGCCTCCGGCTCGATCGCCGTCGACGGGGTGCGCGCCCAGGTCGCCAAGGCCAGCCGGATCTGGGTCGAGGGCATCCACGACGCGCCCTGGTGGAGCGGATCTGGGGTGACGACCTGCGCATCGAGGGCGTGGTGGTGGAGCCGCTGGACGGCATCGACGCCCTCGACGACGAGGTGCGCGGCTTCGGCCCGGGCCCGACCCGCCGGCTCGGGGTGCTGGTCGACCACCTGGTCCCCGGCTCGAAGGAGAGCCGGATCGTGGCCCGGGTCGACTCGCCGTACGTGCTGGTCACCGGGCATCCGTACGTGGACGTGTGGCAGGCGGTCAAGCCGGCGGCCCTGGGCATCCGGGCCTGGCCGGTGGTGCCCCCGGGACGGCCGTGGAAGGAGGGGGTCTGTGCGGCCCTCGGGGTGGCCGAGCCGGCGGACATGTGGCGGCAGATCCTCTCCCGGGTCGACAGCTTCGCCGACGTGGAGACCCCGCTGATCAACGCCATGGAACGCCTGATCGACTTCGTCACCCAGCCCGGCTGAGCCTCATCCGGTCGGGTCAGGGTTCCTGGTCGGGGGTGCGGGTGAGGACGAAGGTGGCCACGTCGAGGGCGACCGGCCGGCCGGCGTCGTCGCGGACGACGGTGAGGATCTCCCCGTCCTGGCCGCCCGAGCGGCCCCGCCAACGGTCCGGGCCCTCGGGGACGAACCGCAGCACCGGCTCGCCGACCGGGCCGGCCCACAGCTCGCCCGCGGCGTCGGCGCGGAACTCGAATTCCCCGCCCATCCACCACCACCGGCCGGTCAGCTCGGTCAGCTCGGCCGGGGGCGGCGCGTCGACCGGGCGCCACGGCTGCGGCAGTGCCGGCTCGGCGTCGAGGACCGTGGTCAGCAGCTGCCGGCCGAGCCGGCCGATGTGCCCGCTGCGGAACCCGTACGAGTTGGCGAAGCCGACCACGGCGGTGCGGCTGGGGCGGTGCACCGCCAGGGACGCGACGTAGCCGGGCATCGAGCCGCCGTGGCCGACGTACACCCGGTCGCCGTCCCGGTAGAGCTCCACCCCGAGGCCGTGCCCGCCGCTCCACGAGTCGAGATCGTTGATGATCATCGGCGCGCACATCTCGGTCAGGGTGTCGGCCGCCAGCACCGCCGGCGCGGGGTCGGCCAGGAACGCCGCCCATCGGCCCAGGTCCTCGATCGTCGACCAGAGCTGCCCGGCCGGCGCCATCGCCCCGGTGTCGGTACGCGGCTCCTCCCGCAGAGTGTCGTGCCAGGGGTGCACGACGTACCCGCGGGCGTACGGCTCGGACGGGGTGTAGGTGGTGCGCCGCATGTCCAGCGGCTGGAGCACCCGCTCGCGGAGCAGGTCGAACCAGGGCGTCCCGGTGGCCGCCTCCAGCACCCCACCGAGCAACCCGTACGCCAGGTTCGAGTAGTGGTAGCTGCGGTGCGGCGGGTATGCGATCTTGTCCGGGGTGAGCCCGGCGACCAGCGCGGCCAGGTCGCCGACCTCGGCCCGCTCCCACCACTGGCCGTCCGGTTCCCGCTGCAGGCCGCTGGCGTGCCCGAGGAGTTGGCGCAGGGTGAGCGCGCCGACGGGCGTGCCGGGCAGGTGCTTTTCCAGCGGGTCGTCCAGCGTCAGCCGGCCGGCGTCGCGCAGCTGCATGACCAGCACCGCGGTCATCGTCTTGGTGATCGACCCGAGCCGGTACTGCCGGTCGGCGTCCGGGCGCGGGTGCTCCCCGGCCGTGGCCAGGTGCGCCAGCGCGCCGTCCCGGACCACGCCCATGGCCAGCGACGGCGTACGGCCGGTGGACTGCGCCTGCGCGACGAGGGTGTCGAGCCGGCGGGCGGTGTCGGGCAGCAGGGGCACGGCGATGCCTCCTCGGGTGAGTGGACGGGACTCCGCCGAGCTTACTGATCATGACGGGTCGGCGCGGAGTGCGTGCGCGTGTCACGATCGTGGTGTGGACACCGTGGTGTGGATCGTGTTGGGTGTGGTGCTGGCCGTCGCCGAGATCTTCACGACGACCCTTTTCCTGATCATGTTCGCCGCTGGGGCGTTCGCCGCCGCCGCAGCCGCGGCGCTGGGCGCGCCGGTCGCCGTGCAGGCGCTGGTCTTCGCGGTGGTCTCCGCGCTCTGTGTGGCGGTCGCCCGGCCGGTGATCAGACGGCACGCGCGCTCGGCGCTGGAGAGCGGCGAGCAGCCGTTCGGGGTGGAGGCGATCGAGGGCGCGACCGCGCTGGTGCTGGAGCAGGTCGACGCCGAGCACGGCATGGTCAAGATTGACGGGGAGCTGTGGAGCGCCCGGTCGTACGACGTGACGCAGAGCTTCGCGCCCGGTGAGCGGGTTCAGGTGATCAAGGTTCGGGGCGCCACCGCCCTGGTCTGGCACGACGATATTTCTCCCGCGGGCGAGCTGCCCGAAGCGAAAAGGTGAATCGTATGGACATTGCATTGGTGCTGTTGGCCGCCGTGGCGTTGATCGTCGTGGTGACGCTGATCAAGGCGGTGCGGATCGTGCCGCAGCAGCGCCAGGACGTGGTCGAGCGGCTCGGTAAGTACAAGCGCACGTTGAACCCGGGGCTCAACCTGCTGGTGCCGTTCGTCGACGCGGTCCGCACGAAGGTGGACATGCGGGAGCAGGTGGTCAGCTTCCCGCCGCAGCCGGTGATCACCTCCGACAACCTGGTGGTCTCGATCGACACCGTCCTCTACTTCAAGGTGGTCGACGCGGTCCGGGCGACCTACGAGATCTCGAGCTTCCTGCAGGCCATCGAGCAGCTCACCGTCACCACGCTGCGTAACGTGATCGGCTCGCTGGACCTGGAGCGCGCGCTGACCAGCCGGGACGAGATCAACCGGCACCTCTCCGGGGTGCTGGACGAGACCACCGGGCGCTGGGGCATCAAGGTGACCCGGGTCGAGATCAAGGCGATCGAGCCGCCGGCGAGCATCCGGGACTCGATGGAGAAGCAGATGCGCGCCGAGCGGGACCGCCGGGCGGCGATCCTCACGGCCGAGGGTCACAAGCAGTCGCAGATCCTCACCGCCGAGGGCGACAAGCAGTCCGCGGTGCTGCGCGCCGACGGTGACCGGCAGGCTCGGATCCTGCAGGCCGAGGGTCAGGCGAAGGCGATCCGGACCGTCTTCGACGCGATCCACCAGGCGAACCCGAGTCAGAAGGTGCTCGCCTACCAGTACATCCAGGCGCTGCCGCAGATCGCCAACGGCACCGCCAACAAGGTCTGGATCATCCCGGCCGAGCTGACCAAGGCCCTCGAGGGGATGGGCGGCGCGCTGGGCGGTCTGAGCCAGATGGTGGGTGACCTCCCGGCCCCGGAGGCGGCCGACCACGCGAGCCAGGTGGAGCGCGAGGCCGCCGAGGCGGCGCGGCCGCGGCCGCCGCGGCCCAGCAGATCCACGACGAGGTACGCGTCGCCGAGGCGCAGGCCACCGGTAACGCCAAGCCGCAGGGGCTGCCCGCGCCAGAGCCGGTCTCCCCGTCGAGCCTGGTCAACGACCCGGCCGACGAGCGCGACCGGGGCTGATCCCGGATCCGTCCGGGCCGTCTGATCCGGCCCGGACGGGTCGCCCGAGCGTGCGGTTCGGCTCGGACGGCTCGCGCCCGGGCCGGATCCGACCGGATCCTAGCCCGCAGGCAAATGCGAAAAAGACTCATGCGGCGCCCCCGGTGCCTGTCACGATCGGTCCTGGGACGGGTGGTGACCAGGAACCGGGGCGCCGGGCGCGTCCCGCACCGCTCGCCAGCTGAGCGAGGTGACGCATGAAGGATCCGGCGAACAGGCTCTTCTCGAACGTTCCGGTCCCCGGCGCGCACGATCCCGCCGGGCCGCTGGGCACCCGGCGTACCGGCGGCGGATACGGGGTGCTGCCCTTCGTTTCGGAGCCGAGCCCGGCCGGTCCGGCCACCAACGCCAGCTGGGCCTGGTCGCTGCGGCGCTTCGCTCGGGCGTCGGTGTGGCTGCTGCCCGCGTACGCGGTCCTCTACGGGGTCGTCGCGATGGCCAGCGACGGCGGCGTCGGCAACGACCCGTACCCGGCCGACGGGCAGCCGCTGTACCTGGTGGGCTGGGTGGCGGCGGTCTGGTTGGGGCTGCTCGCCCTGCTGGCGCTGACCGGTCTGCTGGCCGCGACCCGCAGTCGCCGGGTGGCCGTCGCGGGCCTGCTGGTCAGCATCGCCGGCACGGTGCTCAT
>JAEVHO010000377.1 GCA_016802835.1 Micromonospora sp. ATA32
GCGTCGCCGCCGGGTCGACCCGACGGCCCGGGGTGTCTGGCCGTTCGCGCTGGCCGCCGTGGCTGGTCACGGCCGTGGCTCGTGCTGGTGCCGATCGCGTACACGATCTGGCTCTCCGTCAGTGACCGGCAGTCCGACGGGACCAACTCGGGGTTCCTCGGGTTCGCCAACTACGCCGAGATGTTCGGCAACCCGCAGTTCTGGAACTCGCTTAAGGTCACGCTGTTCCTCTTCGTGGTCTGCCTGCTGGTGGAGACCGTCCTCGGGCTGGCGCTGGGCTACGTGATGAGCCTCGACGTGCCGGGCCGGCGGATCTTCCAGGGCATGATGCTGATCCCGGCGATCACGGCATCGGTCGCGGTCGGCCTGGTCTGGCTGCTGATCATGGACCCGTCGCTCGGCGCGGCCAACCAGATCCTCGCCAAGGTCGGTATCGGCCCGGTGGTGTGGCTGGGCGACCCGGACATCGCGCCCTGGTCCATCGCCCTGGTCGACATCTGGCAGTGGACGCCGTTCATGGCGCTGATCATCTCAGCCGGGATCCGGTCGCTGCCCGAAGAGCCGTTCGAGGCCGCCGCGCTGGACGGAGCGAGCGGCTGGCGTACGGCCTGGAACATCGGCCTCCCGCTACTGCGCCCGGTGCTCACCGTGGCGATGCTGCTGCGCACGGTCGACCTCGTGCGCTTCTTCGACACGATCTACATCATGACCCAGGGGGGCCCGGTGAACTCCACGAACACGCTCAATGTGTACGGATACCACGCCGGCTTCGTCGACAACGAGCCGAGCTACGCGGCCACCCTGCAGATCGCCCTGCTCGTCCTGGTCATCGTGATCGCGGGCGTGTTCACCTGGTTCCGGCAGCGGGCCGCGCGATGACCAAGCGGCTCAGCGGCGTGTACGCCGCATACCTCGTCTTCGCGGTCATCTTCTTCGGCCCGGTGCTCTTCATGCTCTGGTCGTCGCTGCGCAACAACGTCGACATCACCGGCTCGCTGTTCAACCTCGCGTCGCCGCTGACGTTGGACAACTTCACCAACCTGTTCGCGCGCTTCGAGTTCGGCCGCTACATCGCCAACAGCTTCATCGTGACCGGCGGGTCGACGATCCTCGGGCTCGTCCTGGGCGCGCCGGCCGCGTACGTGATCGTGCGCCGCAAGCTGGCCACCCTGGGCTTCGTCACGCTGCTGGCCCGCATGGCGCCGGGCGTGCTGTTCGTGCTGCCGCTCTTCGTGCTCTCGATCCGCGTCGGCGGTCCGGACAGCGTGGCGCTCAACTACACGCTGTTGATCGTCGCGCACCTGATCATCACGCTGCCGCTGTGCATCTGGCTGCTGGTGCCGTTCTTCGAGGAGATCCCGATCAGCATCGAGGAGTCGACGCTGATCGACGGCGCGAACGCCTGGCAGCGGTTCCGCCGGATCGCGCTGCCGCTTGCCCTGCCCGGGCTGTCCGTCGCGCTGACGCTGAGCTTCGTCTTCAGCTGGAACTACTTCCTCTTCGCGCTGGCCCTGGCGAACGAGCGGACGCTGCCGCTGACCGTCATCGCGTTCAACTTCATCGGCCAGGGATCCAACGACTTCGGCGGCCTGATGGCCGCGAGCACGCTCATCTCCGCGCCCGCCCTGCTGCTGACGATCTTCGCGCAGCGCTGGCTGGTCCGCGGCATCACCGGAGGAGCCGTCAAGTGACGTCGATGCGGGCCCGCTTCCAGGGCAACGGCGAGATCACGTTCGAGAAGGTCACGCTGGGCGACGTCGCCGACGGCGACGTGCGCCTGCGGGTCGACGTGTGTGCGCTCTGCGGGTCGGGACAAGCGGCTGCTGCACAGCGGCTCGGCCGTCGTTCCGGGCCACGAGATCGGGGGTACGGTCGTCGGCGGCGCGCTGCCCGAGGGTAGGCGCGGCATCGTCTACATCCCGGTCTTCTGCGGTACGTGTGTGCGCTGCGCCGCCGGCCGCACCAACCAGTGCCTCAACCTGTCGCAGCTGATCGGCTGGCAGCGTGACGGCGGTTTCGCCGAGCACGTGGACGTCCCCGCGCGTTGCGTCCTGCCCGTGCCGGACGACATCCCGCTGTCGGTCGCGGTCCTCGGGCTCGACACGGTCGGCACTGCCGCGCACGCCCTGCGGCTGGCGCTGCGGACTCAGGACTCGGTGGACCGCGCGCTGGTCGTCGGCGCCGGGCCGCTCGGCCTCGGTGTTCGTCGCGGTCGCCCAGGCCATGGGGATCGCCGTGGACGCCTTCGACCCCAATCCCGCCCGTCTCGAGGCCGCGACGACACTCGGTGCCACGGCCGCCGGTGACCTGTCCGCCGAGAACCAGTACGACATGGTCGTCGAGGTCAGCGGTGCGAACGCGGCCCGGGAGACGGCACAGCGGGTGATCCGGCCCGGTGGCACGGTCGTCGCGCTCGGCGAGTCGAACGAGCCGTACACGATGCCCGCGACGCCGCGCTGGCGGCGGACCGACTGCTACACCGTCCGGTCCTTCTACTTCCCGGTCGACGAGGTCGAGGCGAACTGGGACCTGCTGCGCGTCATGGGCGCGTCGCTGCGCGACCTCATCGTCAAGTCGCTCACCCTGCCCGAGCTGCCCGAGGCGTTCGCCCGCTTCGTGGCCGGCGACTACGTCAAGCCCTGCATCGTGTCGGCGGACGCCCATCTCGTTTCGGAGGTAACCCGATGAGCCTGTTGATCCTCGCCGTCGACCAGCGTCCCTGGCTCACCCAGGCCCTGTACGGCCACACAGCGACCGCGCTGCCCGCGGAACGCGCGGCGATCACCGACGGCAAGCACATGGTCCTCGAAGGACTGCTCGCCGCCCTCGAAGCCGAGCCCCGCTTGGCCGCGCACGCCGGAATCCTGGTCGACGAACAGCTCGGGGCGGGCGTACCCGAGCGGGCCCGGGCCCATCACGTGACGCTGAGCATGCCGATCGAGCGCGGTGGCTGCGACGTGTACGAGACCGAACCGGCCGACCTGCCGGGGTTTCTCGCCCACTTCTGCCCCGAGCTTCCCAAGGTGCTGGTCCGCTACAACGTCGAGGGGTCGGCGTCGGACAATCGCGAGCAGCGGTCCCGGCTGGCCAAGGTCTCGCAGGCGGTCCGGGACTTCGGTGGCCGGTTCCTCTTCGAGCTGCTCGTGCCGCCGACGCCCGAGCAGCGGAACATCCCGGGAGAGGTTTTCGACACCGAGGTGCGGCCCGGGCTCATCCACCGGGCGATGGCGGAGATCGTCGAGGAGGTACCCGTCGACGTCTGGAAGCTGGAGCACCTCGGCGCGCCGGAGCACTACCGGACTGCCGCCGACCTGGCCGCGGAGACCGGTGGCGAGTGCATTCTGCTCGGCGCGAACGCACCGGGAGCCACAGTGGACGGCTGGCTCACCGACGCCGCCGCGAACGGGTTCACCGGCTTCGCCATCGGCCGTAGCATCTGGTGGGACTCGCTACGCGGATTCCTGGCCGGCGACCTGACGCGGCCCGAGGCGATCTCGGCGGTCGCCGCCAACTACCGCCACTTCGCAGGGACGTTCCTTCAGTGACCAGTTCTCTTCAGGCCGACCCCCAGCGCGTCGGTGAGGTGCTCTACAAGACCCTGCGCGACCGCATCATCGCCGGTGAGCTGCGGCCGGGAGCGCGGCTGAGCGTCCCGGCCCTCGCCGAGGAGTTTCACGTCAGCCGCAGCCCGGTCCGCGACGCGGTGATCCGGCTGGTCCAGGAGGACCTGGTCGCCGAGACGATGAACCGCGGCGCGGAGGTCGCGCGCATCTCCCGCGCCGAACTGGTCAGCCTGTACGAGGCCCGCGAGGTCCTTGAAGGAGCCGTGGCCCGGCTGGCGACGGAGAAGTACCACGCCTCGCTGCGGCGCAGCCTGCTCACGCTGCTCACCGAGCACCGTACGGTCGCGGAGCAGGGC
This sequence comes from Micromonospora sp. ATA32, assembly GCA_016802835.1. Lineage (GTDB taxonomy): Bacteria > Actinomycetota > Actinomycetes > Mycobacteriales > Micromonosporaceae > Micromonospora. The sequence continues at coordinate 3,920 of JAEVHO010000377.1, forward strand.
GACTTCGCCCGCCACATCGAGCTGGACGCGGCGTTTCATCGGGAGATCCGGCAGGCGGCGCAGAGCCCGGTGCTGGCCCGGATGCTCGACGGCGTCCAGGGCCGGGTCCTGGTGGCGATGCGCTCCACCAGCCTGACCGGCGGCATGGTCCAAGCCGTCCACGACCACCAGGCCATCTTCGAGGCCATCGGGTCCGGCGACGCGGAAGCCGCCGAGGAAGCCGCCCGCCTGCACATCCGCCGACTGAAGGAGTTGCTCCGTGCTGCTGACTGAGGCCCGATTCTTCGGTACCGGCGATGTGCGGCTGCTCAAGTCCGAGCCGGCGCCGCTCAGCCCGGCGGAGGTGGCGATCGCACCCCTCGCGGTCGGCGTCTGCGGCACCGACAGTCACATCGTCGCCGGCAGTTTCGCCGCCGAGCCACAGGTCGTGCTCGGCCACGAGGTGTGCGGCCGGATCACCGAGGTGGGTGCGGCGGTCGACGGGCTCACGGTCGGCGACCTGGTCACCGTCGAACCGCACGACTACTGCACCCGGTGTACGTACTGCCGACTCGGCCAGGAACACCTCTGCGACAACAAGCGGGGGTACGGCGTGAAGCTCGACGGCGGCATGACCGAGCGGATGGTGCTGCCGGCGCGGATCGCGTATCGGCTGCCGGATGCAACGCCGCCGTGGATCGGGGCGCTGACCGAGCCGCTCGCCTGCTGCCTGCACGGGATGGACCAGCTGAACCCGCGCTCGGGGCTGCCGATCCTCATCTTCGGCGCCGGACCGGCCGGGGCGATGATGGTCGCCCTCGCCAAGGCCCGCGGGCTCGCACCGGTCGTGGTGCTGGATCCACGCGCCGACCGCCGGGACGCTGCCACGCGGATGGGCGCGGACGCCGCCCTCGACCCGGCGTCGCTGGACGGGGCCACCGCGCTGACCGACGGGCTCGGCTTCCCGCACGTGATCGACGCGGTCGGCTCCGGACGGATCCTGGAATCGGCGATCACGGTGTCGTCGCGCGGCGGCGGATCCTCGTCTTCGGGGTGGCCCGGCCCGACGACGAGGCCCCGGGTACGGCCCAACGAGATCTTCGCGCGGGAGCTGACGGTGGTCGGTGCGGTGATCAACCCATACACGCACCACCGCGCGGTGCAGATGCTGCCGGCCCTGGGCCTGGACCGGCTGCGTCCGGCCTTCTACGGCCTGGACCAGCTACCGGAGGCCCTCGAAGCGCAGCGGACAGGCACGGCCGACAAGGTGTTCATCGCCCCGCACGGCATCCCCGCCGCACAGGGCTGACGAATCAGTGTCGGGAGACGGGCTGGTCACCGCCGACATTTTGGGACAGGCACGGCCGACAAGGTGTTCATCGCCCCGCACGGCATCCCCGCCGCACAGGGCTGACGAATCAGTGTCGGGAGACGGGCTGGTCACCGCCGAC
>JAEVHO010000378.1 GCA_016802835.1 Micromonospora sp. ATA32
GAAGCCGAGTACCAGCGCGCCGACGGCGCGGCACGGACCACGCCGCGCCGGGTGACCTCGGCGCTGACCAGGTCCCCGAAGTACTCGTTGTCAGAGGAGTTGGGGATCGGGTGGTCGCAGGCGTTGCCGCACCGGTAAAGGCAGGTCATGGCGTCCCGGCTGCCATGGCGGTTGGCGCCGAGCAGCGGGAGCAGCCGAGGACGGTCGCTCATGGGGATGAGCCTCCTGGGTAGGAAATCAGTGGCAGCCGGGCCATGGCCCGGCGTGCATACCCGGCGGACGCTAGGAGATCGCGGTGAGCGGTCGTCGGCGTAGGCGTGAACCCAGTATGAACACCCCCGGCTCGACCTGCACTGAACCGATCGGGGTCACCGCACGTATTCACCGGCGAACCCATCGCCGGACTCGCCGTCGAGAGCGAGGAGACCGCCATCAGCGACCACGATGCGCAACTGCTGCGCGCGCTGCACGACGAGCACGCGGAGGCGCTCTTCGCGCACGCCCTCCGGCTGGTCAACGGGGACCGCTCGCGCGCCGAGGACCTGGTGCAGGAGACGCTGCTGCGGGCCTGGCGGCACCCGGAGTCGCTGGACCCCACGCGCGGCTCGGTCCGCGCCTGGCTCTTCACCACCGCTCGAAACCTGGCCATCGACGCCTGGCGACGCCGCTCCACCCGGGTCGGCGAGGTGTTCACCGACGAGTTGCCGGAACCGCCGGAGGCGGTCGACGAAGCGGAGCGGGCGGTGGAGGCGTGGACCGTCGCGGAGGCGCTCAACCGGCTGAGCCCGAGCCACCGTGAGGTGCTGGTCGAGTGCTTCTACCAGGGACGGTCGGTGGCCGAGGCGGCCGCCCGGCTCGGCGTGCCGCCGGGCACGGTGAAGTCCCGCACCCACTATGCCCTGCGCTCACTACGGTTGGTCCTGGCCGAGATGGGGGTGACCGGATGACCCGCTGCGAGTTCATGCACGACGACGGAGCGTACCTACTGGGTGCGCTCGCCCCCGCCGACCGCGCCGCGTACGAGCGGCACCTGGCGGGCTGCGCCGCCTGTCGGGAGGCGGTCGCCGAGATCGCCGTGCTGCCCGGGCTGCTGGGCCGGCTAGACCCGGCCGGGCTGGAGCAGTTCCTGCCGCCGCCGTCGGAGACCTCCCGGATGCCCGCGCTGCTCGACGCCGCGCGGGACCGCCGGCGCCGCGAGCGGTCCACCGCCCGCCGACGATACGCGGCGACCGCGCTCGCCGCCGCCGTGCTCGCCCTGCTGGCCGGCTTCGGCGTGGCCGCGGTCCGCCCCGCGGTGGTCGGCGACCCGAACGTCCCCGGTGACGACGTGCGGATGGTCGCCATGCAGCCGGTGGCCCGGGTGGTCCCGGTGCACGCCGAGGTCGGCCTGGCCGGCACCGACTGGGGCACCGAGATCACCATGCACTGCGGGTACGACCCGAAGGTCGGCTACGGCAAGGCGTACACCTTCCGGCTGGTGGCGCGCGGCTCGGACGGTGCCACCGAGCAGATCGGGTCCTGGCTGGCGGCGCCCGGTGACGACGTGCGGCTGACCGGAGCGACTCGGTTCACCGACGCCGAGCTGGTCCGGCTGGAGCTGGTCCGCGCCGACGGCACCGTGGTCCTCGGCTACGACGTCCGCTGACCCTTCCCCAGGGTCAGCGGGCCGGGGTGAGCACCTCCGCCCGCCGGGCCTGCGCGGCGGCGGTGCGGGAGCGGCGGGCCTGGCGGAGGGCGTCGACGGTGAACACGATCAGCGCGACCCAGACCAGGGCGAAGCCGGCCAGCCGGGCCGGCGGCATCGGCTCGTGGAAGATCAGCACCCCGCAGCCCAGTTGGAGGATCGGGGCCAGGTACTGCAACATGCCGAGGCCGGACAGCGGCAGCCGGTTGGCGGCGCCGGCGAAGAGCAGCAGCGGGATCGCGGTCGCCGCGCCGGCCAGCACCAGCAGGGCGGTGTGCCCGGCGGAGACGTGCCCGAAGGTCGACTCCGACCGCCAGGCCAGCCAGCCGAGGTACGCCAGTGCCGGCAGCGCCAACACCGCCGACTCGACGAAGAGCCCCTCGGCGGCGGGTAGCCCGAGCCGCTTCTTGACCAGCCCGTACCCGGCGAAGCTGAGCGCCAGGGTCAGCGCGAGGTACGGCGGCCGGCCGTAGTCGACGGCGAGCACCGCGACGGCCAGCGCGCCGACACCCAGCGCCGCCCACTGCGTCGGACGCAGCCGCTCCCGCAGCACGGTCACCCCGAGCAGCACCACCACGAGCGGGTTGATGAAGTAGCCGAGCGCGGTCTCGACCACCCGGTCGGAGTTGACCCCGTAGATGTAGGTGCCCCAGTTCACCGCGATCAGCGCCGCCGCGGCGACCATGCCGGCGAGCGCCCGGGGCCGGCGCAGCAGCGCGCGGAGGAAACCGATGTTGCGCATCGCGGCCAGCAGCAGGGCGACGAAGACCAGCGACCACACCACGCGGTGCGCCAGGATCTCCACCGGCCCGGTCGGGCGCAGCAGCTTGAAGTACAGCGGGAAGAAGCCCCACAGCAGGTACGCGCCGAAGCCGTACAGGTAGCCGAGCCGGATCTGGTTCACGCCTCCACCGTAAGGGCCGATGGGCCCTCCGGCTCCTTGCTGGTGACGGGGCGCACAGTGCCGTCGCGCTGGTAGAGCTGCATCCAGCGTTCCGGGTCGGTCACCGTCCGGGCGACCGCCACCTGAGCGCCGTCGCCCGGACGGTAGACGCCGAACGGGACCGAGCCGGCGAAGGCGCGGGCCACGGTGCCGCGGTCCCGGCCGAGCGCCCAGTAGGCGTCCGTGCAGAGCCAGTGGTGCACCCGGTCCAGGTCGATCCGGTCGGGATCGCTGCTGAGCTGTTGACTTCCTCCGCCGCCATGAATGGCGGGGATTCCCTCCGCGCTGCGCGCGGAACGCGCGACGCCCAGGTGGGTTCCTGCTTCACCGCGATCAGCCGGAGCGGGCTCCGGTCTTACGTCCGCTCCACAGGCGTTTTCCGTCTCCGCAAGCCCCGCGGCGACGTCCGGTGCGATGGGCTCCAGCTTGGTTGTCGCTGAAACCCGACGGCAGTTTACCACGATCAACGGCATACTCGGGGCCTGGCGGCCCCTTCCGCGCGGGCCCTCACCCCCGCCCTGAAGGGCGGAGCACTGGCCCGCATCTTGATAGCCGTCGTCACGGGTCAGGTTGACACCCCCGCCACGCTAATGGCGCCGCGCGGACGATTCAGTGGCCAATCCCGGAAGTCTGGTCGGTGGGGCCTGGTGACGCAGCGCGGCGGCCCCGGGTGGTCAGTCGCGGTCCAGGACGGCGCCGAGGATCCAGGTCACGATGCCGACGAAGAGCGCGCCGAGCACCGCGGCCGGCCAGAAGCCGTCCACGTGGAACGGCAGCCCGGCCTGGTCGGCGATCCAGCTGGTGAGCAGGAAGAGCAGTCCGTTGACCACCAGCGCGATCAGGCCGAGGGTCAGCAGGTAGAAGCCGCAACCGACGGTCTTGATGACCGGCTGGAGGACCGCGTTGACCACGCCGAAGATGACCGCGACGAGGACCAGCGTGGTGACCGTCTCGACCGCGGAGTCGGCGTTGAGCGTGATGCCCGGAATGAGCAGCGTGGCCAGCCAGAAAGCGACCGCCGTCGTGGCCAGGCGGATCAGGAGACCCTTCATGAAACCCATGGCCGGGATCGTGCCACGGACGCACCACCGGCGGAACCCGTGAAGATCGACGAATGCGTCCGAGGCGGGGTGGGCGGTGCCCGGCGCGGTGGGATCAGCGTCGGGCCGGACGGCCGATGAGCTGGGACTCGATCGGGGTCGGGGACAGCAGCGCCCAGCGCAGCGCCCGGCGGTTCACCACCGCCACCATGTCGTCCCGGATCCGGGTCAGCCACTCCGCCGACCCACCGAGCCCGAGGGCGCGCCGGCCAGCGCCGCCTCGCCCTGCTCCAGCGGTTGCAGCACCGCCAGGTCGGCCCTGCCCAGCGCGTCCACGTCCGCGGGGGTCAGCTCGTCCCGGACGATCAGGGTGGATTGCCAGGCCGGCCCCGGCTCGGCATCGGCCGGCACCGGCCCGGCGTCGACGACCAGCAGCAGCGGGCGCAACGGGGAGCCCGGCGGCCCGCCCACCGGACGGCCCGGCGGGATCACCGGCACCGACCCGCCCGGCCCGCCGACGCCCCGGACGAACGGCTGCCAGACGCGCGGCCGGCCGGTCTGCACCACCACCCGGGCGCCGAGCGCCATCGCCCGCATCGCGAGCAGCTGCGCCACGTGTACCCCGCCGACCAGCATCAGGCGGGTGCCCTCGGGACGGAACAGCCGCACGGCGACAGCGCCGCCGCGCCGGTTGGCGCCCACCATCAGCCCCGCCTCGCCGAGGGTCAGGTCCAGCTCCTCCGGGCCGGTGTCGCCGGCGGTAGCCCCGGCCCCGGTCACCGCGAGCGGCAGGGTGCTGGCCAGCCCGGCAAGCTGCTCGCCGTCGAGCCGGCGGACCTCAGCACCGGCGTCGGCCACCAGCCGGCGCAGCGCCTGGGTGGCGACGGAGAGCTCCTCGGCCGTCCACGCGGCCAGGCGTACCGTCAGCTCGGCCGGCACCGGCGCGGACTCCGCGCCGGTCCGCGGCCCGGCGCAGAGCGAGACCGTGGTCGTCGCGGCCGGCAGCGCGAGCAGCCGGGGCACCAGCCGGCGGCCGGCGTCGGTGCGCGCGTCGGGCCAGCGCCGCAGCCGGAAGGTGGTCTGCACCAGGCCCCCCGACCGGACCGCCTGCCAGGTCTCCTGCGTCGGCTGGCCGTCGTCGTAATGGGCCAGTTCCCCGAGTACGCGCAGCGCGGCGTGCTCGCCCAGCGGCCGGGCGGCGACCGGCCGGAGCCGGCGGACGATTCGCCGGACCGTGCCGGAGAGCGCCCGGCGCAGGTCCTCCTCGGACCAGCCGTCGACGCGGAGCACCCGGACGGCCAGCACGGCCCGCTCCTGCCCCGCGAGCCGCCCGTCGGTCAGCTGCCGGTACGACGTCCCGACGGTGCCGCCGGCTGAGGCGGGCGCCGGCGCGGGCACCCCGCTGAGCAGCAGCTGGATCCGCAGCGGTGGACTCTCCGCGCTGGCCGGCGGCAGCAGGGCCAGCGGGTTGGGCAGGGTGCGCGGGACGTCGCCGAGCAGGTCGGCCGGATCGCCGATCTCCAGCAGGGCGGTCATCCCGGCCGCGTCGTCGACCACCGCCGCGGTGCCGCCGGCCAGCTCCGCCGAGCGCACCCCGGCGCCGGGCACTGCCAGGTCCAGCAGCGCGGCCGGTCCGGCGGCCGGGG
>JAEVHO010000379.1 GCA_016802835.1 Micromonospora sp. ATA32
TCGGCCCGGCCGCGGTGCCGCGCAGTTCCTTCTCCACCCGGGCGTGCCGGGGCGGAACGGCGAGGCGGAGCACGTCGGCGAGGCTGCCGGCGTACCGGTCGGCCACGGCCCGAGCCAGGTGGGCGATCTCCGGAGCCAGCACCGGCTCGGGCGAGACGACCTTCTCGAGGTACGCCAGCCGGCCGGTGTGCCCGGAGTCGTCGGCGCGTTCCAGCAGCCAGCCGTTGACGAGCTGGCCGGCGAAGCGCACCTTCACCCGGACGCCGGGAACCGCGACGGGGTCCAGCTCGGCGGGGACCAGGTAGTCGAAGGGGCGGTCGAGGTGGGCCAGCGGAACGTCGACGCAGACGCGAGCGACCGGCGACCCGTCCGCGGGTCGCCGGTCGCCATGCCTGGTGCCGGTCAGGCTCCCGCAGCCGACTTGAGGTCGGCGGCCCGGTCGGTGCTCTCCCAGGTCAGGTCGGGCAGCTCGCGGCCGAAGTGGCCGTAGGCCGCGGTCTGCCGGTAGATCGGGCGGAGCAGGTTGAGGTCCCGGATGATGGCGGCCGGCCGCAGGTCGAAGACCTCGCTGACGGCCTTCTCGATCGAGGAGACCGGCACCGTCTCGGTACCGAACGTCTCGATGAACAGGCTCACCGGGTGGGCCTTGCCGATCGCGTACGCGACCTGCGCCTCGCAGCGCTCGGCCAGCCCGGCGGCGACGACGTTCTTGGCCACCCAGCGCATCGCGTACGCCGCCGAGCGGTCCACCTTGGACGGGTCCTTGCCGGAGAACGCACCGCCACCGTGCCGGGCGTACCCGCCGTAGGTGTCGACGATGATCTTCCGACCGGTGAGCCCGGCGTCGCCCATCGGACCGCCGATCTCGAACCGGCCGGTCGGGTTGACCAGCAGCCGGTAGCCCTCGGTGTCCAGGCCCAGGCTCTCCAGCTCCGGGGCGATGACGTGGTCACGCACGTCCGGGGTCAGCAGCGACTCCAGCGAGATGTCGGCGGCGTGCTGGCTGGACACGACGACCGTGTTGAGCCGGACCGGGCGCAGCCCCTCGTACTCGATGGTGACCTGGGTCTTGCCGTCCGGCCGCAGGTAGGGAATCGTGCCGTCCTTGCGGACCGCGGCCAGCCGCCGGGCCAGCCGGTGCGCGAGCGCGATCGGCAGCGGCATCAGCTCGGGCGTCTCGGTGCAGGCGAAGCCGAACATCATGCCCTGGTCGCCGGCGCCCTGCGCGTCGAGCGCGCTCTCCGACGAGCCGGTACGCAGCTCCATGGCGTTGTCCACGCCCTGGGCGATGTCCGGGGACTGCGCGCCGATGGAGACGCTGACGCCGCACGACGCGCCGTCGAAGCCCTTCTTCGACGAGTCGTACCCGATCTCGAGGATCGTCTCCCGCACGATGGTCGGGATGTCGGCGTACGCCTTGGTGGTCACCTCGCCGGCGACGTGCACCTGACCGGTGGTGATCAGGGTTTCGACCGCCACGCGGCTGTGCGGGTCCTCGGCGAGCAGTGCGTCCAGGATCCCGTCGCTGATCTGGTCGGCGATCTTGTCCGGGTGGCCTTCCGTGACCGATTCGGACGTAAAGAGACGTGTCACGGCACTCCTAAGCACTTGAAGACTCGATCTGATCTCTGGAAAGGGTTGCTCCGCGGCAGTTTAGTCACCCACATTTCAGCGTGACTCCCGGATCGGCTATGTGACCAGTTCTCAGGAAGGAACCGCCAGCCGCGGCACGACAAGATCCCAGACGGCGTCGGCAAGATCCTCTTTGGACCGCTCGGGCAGGTTGTGCACCGAGCCGTCCGCCCCGATGACGGTCGCCGCGTTGGTCTCGGCGCCGAAGACCTTGTCGACGCGACCTCGTTGATGACGATCAGGTCGGCGCGCTTGCGGGCGAGCTTGGCCCGGCCGTTGGCCTCGGCGTCGCCGGTCTCCGCGGCGAACACCACCAGCACCTGCTCCGGCCGGCGACTCCGACCCAGCTCGGCCGCGATGTCCGGGTTGGTGACCAGCTCGATGACGGGCGCACTGCCGTCGTCCGATTTCTTGATCTTGCCCGGTGCGTAGTTCGCCGGACGGAAGTCGGCGGGCGCCGCGGCCATCACGACCGCGTCCGCGTCGGCCGCCGCCTCCAGGGTCGCCTTGCGCAACTCCTCGGTGGTGCCGACCCGGACCAGGTCCACGCCGGCCGGGTCGGCGAGGCAGACGTTGGCCGAGATCAGGGTGACCCGGGCGCCCCGGGCGACAGCGGACCGGGCGAAGGCGTAGCCCTGCTTGCCGGAGGATCGGTTGCCGAGGAAGCGGACCGGGTCGAGCGGCTCGCGGGTCCCGCCGGCGGTGACCACCACCCGGCGGCCGGCCAGGTCGGCCGGCGCGGCGACGCCACGGGCGAGCGCCCGGCGCGCGACGGCGAAGATCTCCGCGGGATCGGGCAGCCGACCCTTGCCGGAGTCGGCGCCGGTGAGCCGCCCGACGGCCGGCTCGATCACCCGGACCCCGCGGGCCCGCAGAGTCGCGACGTTGGCGACCGTGGCCTGGTGCTCCCACATCTCGGTGTGCATCGCCGGGGCGAGCACGACCGGGCAGCGGGCGGTCAGCAGGGTGTTGGTGAGCAGGTCGTCGGCGAGGCCGTGGGCGGCCTTCGCGAGCAGGTCGGCGGTGGCCGGCGCGACCACGACCAGGTCGGCCCGCTGGCCGAGCCGGACGTGCGGCACCTCGTGCACCTCGGACCAGACGTCGTCGCCACCGGTTGCCCGGAGAGCGCGGCCCAGGTCGCGCCCCGACGAAGCGGAGCGCCGACGCGGTCGGCACGACGCGGACCCGGTGGCCTGACTCGGTGAAGAGCCGCAGCAGCTCACACGCCTTGTAGGCGGCGATGCCGCCGCCGACCCCGAGGACGATCTCGGCGGACATCGACGCGCGGCGGGATTACGGCTGGTCGGTCGGCTCGGCGGTGAGCAGGCCCGCGTTGATCTCGCGCATGGCGATCGAGAGCGGCTTCTCCTGCGGGGTGGTCTCCACGAGTGGGCCGACGTACTCCAGCAGACCCTCGCCGAGCTGGCTGTAGTACGCGTTCACCTGCCGGGCGCGCTTGGCGGCGAAGATCACCAGAGCGTACTTCGAGGTGGTCTTCTCGAGGAGCTCGTCGATCGGCGGGTTGGTGATGCCTTCGGGGTTGGCGATGGATCCCACGAATAAACCTCTGCGTCTGAAGTTCCCGCGCGAGCGGGGGCAGGTCCCTCAACCGCGCAACTGCGGTTGGGACGGAGCCAGATAGGACGAACCGAGCAAGCCTACCAGCTCGTCGGCGACCCGATCGGTGAGGTCGTGCGTCAGGACGTGGTCGAAGGCCGCGGCGACCGGCGGCTCCGGGGCGCACCCGGGCGGGATGAGCAGCACCATCCGGACGTCCGGGACGGCCGCCCGGACGGCCAGCGCGCCGGGCAGGTCGAGCGGGAGCAGCACCGGCTGGCCGACGGCCAACCGGGACCGGACCGGCTCGCGCGGCGTGCCGCGCAGGTGCGGTCGACGCGGGTCCACTCCAGCAGCTGCCCGGAGGCGACGAGGCGGTCGAACTCCACCGGGTCGAGGAAGAGCCGATCGACCCCGGCCACCTCGTCCTCTCGGCCGGCCGGGTGGTGGCCGGCGCCGGGATCCAGACGGACGGAGAACGCGCCCGAACCAGCTCGACGACACTCTCCCTGCCGGCACCCGAAGGTCCGGCCAGGACAGTGAGCCGAGCCGCCGGGCGCGCCTCGTCATCCGTGCTCACTGCTTGTTTCTACACGCTGCCGCGATCAGTTGGCGGCGAACTCTCCAAGCAGTGCCTTGCGCTGCTGCTCACCCAGCCCGCGCAGCCGACGGCTGTCGGCGATCTTGAGCTTCTCCATGATCTGGGTGGCCCGGATCTTGCCGATGCCCGGCATCGACTGCAGGACGGCCGAAACCTTCAGCTTGCCGACGACATCGTCGGACTCGGCCCGGCCGAGGACGGCGGCGAGGGTGGTCTTGCCCTGCTTGAGCTGCTCCTTCAGCTCAGCACGGGCCTTGCGGATCTCCGCAGCCTTCTCCAGCGCGGCAGCGCGCTGCTCGGGGGTCAGTGACGGGAGCGGCACCAGTTCTCCTCAGGTCCCTATCGCGACGGGCGGGGCGCACCGCCGCATCTGTGAAACGTGGTGTCGCTGGCAACCAAAGGGGTCCGTGGTTCCCAGCGCGGGGAAAACTAGCGGTCAACGGAGTTTTCGGCAACGTGGACGCGCAATGATCAACATAACGTGACGGAGCGGTCAGTCAGTCACTGGGCAGCCAGGACGGCCCGGCAGTCGGCCAGCACCCGGTCCGTCGCGGCCCGCAGGGCGGCGACGTCGGGGCCCGCCGCCAGCACCTCGCGGGAGTACGAGGGCAGCACCGAGGGGAGGCTGGAGCCGAACACCGTCCGCAGATCCACGGCCGTCCCACCCTGCGCGCCGAGCCCCGGGGCGAGCAGCGGACCACCCACCGCGGACAGGTCGTGACCCGTCTCGCCGATGGTCGCGCCGACCACCAGACCGAAGCTGCCCAGGGGCTCCGCACCCCTGTTGAGCTGGGAGATCTCGTCGATCACGGTCTGCGCCACGGTCCGCCCGTCGGCCGAGACGGCCCGCTGGACGGCGGCGCCCTCGGGGTTGGAGGTGAGCGCCAGGACGAAGACGCCGCCACCATGCGTGACAGCCAGCTCGAACATCGGCACGAGCGATCCGACGCCCAGGTAGGGGCTTGCGGTTACCGCGTCGACATACAGCGGGCTGGATGGATCAAGGTAGGCCGAGGCGTACGCGGCCACCGTCGAACCGATGTCGCCGCGCTTGACGTCGAGAAGAACGAGCGAACCAGCATCCCGCAACTGTCGGATAGTTGACTCAAGAATCGCGACGCCACGGGACCCGTGGCGCTCGAAAAAGGCCGACTGGGGCTTGACCACCGCAACCCGGTCACCCAGCGCCTCCACGACGGTCCGGGTGAACCGGTCAAGGCCGTCGATGTCGTCGGACAGCCCCCAGCGGGCCAGCAACCCGGGGTGCGGGTCGATGCCCACGCAGAGCGGTCCGCGCTCGGCCATGGCCCGGTGCAGTCGGGTACCGAAGCTCTCCATCCGGTCTCTCCCTCTCCTCGCGGCGACGCCGCCGCCGTCTCCGTGGCGACAGGCCGCCCTCTCCGTGGCGACAACCGTCGCCGGCGTGGTTCGGGCGGCGCCGCCCGGCCGGTCGCGGCCACCGTCCGCCATGCCATGCCATGGCCGCGCGGGCCGGGCGCACCCGCTCCGGCCCGCTCAGCCG
>JAEVHO010000380.1 GCA_016802835.1 Micromonospora sp. ATA32
GGGACGCGCCGAGAGCCTAAACGACCGTGGAGCGCAGGTAAGACCACCAGCGATGGTGGCACCGCGCGGCGAAGCGGTAATCCACCCGGACGCCGCGTGCTCCACCCGCAGCGTGGAGGGAATCTCCGTCCTCTAGGGCGGAGAGATCGTCAAGCCCAGCAGTGTTCGTTCTGCGGCGCCGAGTACGGCATCTCCAAGTCCGAGGCGCAGCGCCTCCCGGTCGGCTGATCCGCCGATGGACCGCTTCCTCTGCTGGCTGATCGGCCGGCCACTGGCAGCCGCCGCGCCGGTGCACACCGTCTCCCGCCCGCCGTGCACACCACGGCGCCGGCACCGTCGCCGCAGCCGCCCGCTGGCCGGCGCCCAGTCGCCCCGCTCACCCTGGAACCGCTCGGCCGGCAGGTAGCCGGTCGCTGTGATCTTCGACCCGGGAAGGACCCGGCTCCGACCTGCGCGAACTACGCTGGGGCGGCCGTCCGAACGGGGAGAATCGTGCGTAATCACCCGGCCCTCGTGCTGGTCGTCGTCCTGCTGTCCACGCTGTCGCTGCCGATTTCGCTGACCGGTGCGTCGGTCGCGCTGCCGGACATCGGGCGGGACCTCGACTCCGGGCTGGCCGGGGTGCAGTGGGTGGTGAACGGTTACAACGCCACCTTCGCCAGCTTCATGCTCGCCACCGGTGCGCTCGCCGACCTGGTCGGCCGCCGCCGGGTCTTCGCCACCGGGGTGGCGATCTTCGCTGGTTCGGGGCTGCTCGGCGCGGTGGCCGAGAACATCGTGCTGCTCGACGTCGTACGCGCGCTCGCCGGTGTCGGCGCGGCCGCCGCCGCAACCAGCGCCTCGGCCATCCTGGCCGCCGTGTTCCACGGCCCGGCCCGGGCCCGCGCGTTCAGCCTCTTCGGTACGACGATCGGTGTCGGTCTCGCGTTCGGCCCGTCCATCGCCGGCCTGCTCATCGAGGCCTTCGGCTGGCGGGCGGTGTTCGCCGCGCCGGCCCTGGCCGCGCTGGTGGTGCTGGCCCTGGTGCCGCTGCTGCAGGAGTCCCGCCAGCCGCACCCGGCCGGGTCGACTGGTCGGGGACGGCCTCGTTCACCACCGCGCTGCTGCTGCTCATCTTCGGTTTCGTGCAGGGTCCCGAGCTGGGTTGGGCCGCCCCGGTGATTGTCGCCGCGTTCGTCGGCGCGGTCGTGCTGCTGGTGGTCTTCGTCCGGGTGCAGCGGCGCCGCGCCGACCCGATGTTCGACCTGGCGCTGCTGGCCAGCCCCCGGTTCGTCGGCATCTGCCTGGCGGCGGCCACCATCGTCGCGGTGCTGGTGCCGCTGCTGGTCTACCTGCCGTCGTACCTGACGACGGTGGTCGGGATGAGTCCCGGCGCGGCCGGGGCGACGCTGATCCTGCTCACCGCACCCACCCTGGTGCTGCCGCTGCTCAGCGGGGCGCTGACCAGGCTGGTGCCGGCCTCGGTGGTGATCGTGGTGTCGGTGGCCGTGGTCGCCGTCGGGGCGGCCTGGGCGACCGTGCTGGGTCCGGACAGCGGCACCTCGGAGCTGGCCGGGCCCCTGTTGACCATCGGCGTCGGGGTGGGGCTGTCGATCGGGCTGCTCGACGCGATCGCCATCGGCAGCGTCGAGCCGGGCCGCGCGGCGACCGGCGCCGGGATGATCAACACCGCCCGGCTGGCCAGCGAGACGATCGCCATCGCGGTGGTCGGGGCGGTGCTGGCCAGCACGACCGGGGGTCGGCTCGCCGACCCGGGCTTCACCGGCGGCCTGCGTACCGTGCTGTGGACGATGGCGGTCGTGGCGCTGGTCGCCGCTGCCCTCACCGCGGTGCTGGCCCGGCGTGGCGCCGCGCGGGCGGCCGCCGTGCCGGCGGTTGTCGGGGCCGACTGACGCCGGGGTGCGGGCCGCAGGGGCGTGGACGGCCTATCGTGGGCGATCATGACGAACGCGGAGCAGCGACTGGCCGAGATCCGGGGCGGCGTACCGCCCAGGCGGCACAACGCCCGGACGATCGCGGCGCTGACCGGGAACCCGGGCTGCGTGCGGCGGGCGGTGCTGGACGGCGCCGGGGTGGACAAGCCCCGGTTGGCCGAGCGGATCGGCTTCCCGTCCCGGTTCGGGCAGTCCCGGTTCGCCATCACCCGGGGCAACGCGTTCGAGGCGCAGGTCAAGGCCGACGGCGGCGCGGAGCTGTTGCGGCTGGTCGCCGAGCGGCTGGGCGTGCCGGTGCCCGCGACGGCGACCTGGACCGACCTCGGCGCCGACGACCAGGCCGCCCGCCACGAGCGGTCCCGTGAGCTGCTCACCGCCGCCCTGCCGATCCCGGCCGATCAGCCCGACGCGCCGGCGCCGGCCCACGAGCAGGGGGCCGCGCTCTTCGACCACCCGCTGCTCAGCCTGGACGTCGCCGGCCGGCGGGTGAGCCTGGAACCGGATCTGGTCGCGGCCCGGCTCGCCGGCCGCTTCCACGTCGTGGAGATCAAGTCGTTCCCGGTGATCGACGGGCAGGCCGACCCGTCGAAGGTGGCCGCCGCCGCGATCCAGTCCGCCGTCTACGTGCTCGCCCTGCGTCAGCTGCTCGCCGCCGGGGGACACGACCCGGAGCTGGTCTCGGCGAACGTGGTGCTGGTCTGCCCCCGTGACTTCGCCAACCGACCGGTGGCCAGCCTGGTCGACGTGCGCAAGCAGCTGCTGGTGCTGCGCCGCCAGCTCGACCGGATGGCCCGGATCGACACGCTGCTGGACGCCGTGCCGGCGGACTTCACCGCCGACCTCGCGGCCGACCCGGCGACGCTGGTCGCCGCGCTGTCGGCGTGCCGGCCCGCTACGCGCCGGAGTGCCTGGCCGCCTGCGAGCTGGCGTACTTCTGCCGCCACGAGTCCCGGGGGCGGACCGGCGCGCTGGGCCGTCCGGTCCAGGAGGCGCTCGGCGGGATCGCTGGCGTGGCGGAGGTGCTGGCGTTGGCCGCCGACGAACGCGTCCCCGATCCGGAGCAGGCGGAGGCCGCCGCGCTGCTGCGGGCCGCGGCCCGGCTGCGCACCGACGCCCTCGCCGGAAATCCCGCATGAGTACGCTCCGCGCCCCGAGCGCGGGACGGCCCTCATGAGTACGCTCCGCGCGCTGGCCAAGGCGCAGGCGGTCGCCGCCGGGGTGGCCCAACCGGTGGCCACGGTCCGGCACCTGCACCTGGCCGACCGGCCGCTGGTGCTGGTGCCGCTGGCGATGGCCGGTGAGGCCAACGCCCCCCTCGCGGTCCTGATCGGCGCCGCCGCCGACGAGGCGCGCCTGCTGATCGTGCCGCAGCCGCGCAACCGGGACCAGCGTTTCGCCTTCGCCGCCGAACTCGCCGGGATCGTGCTGCCCTGGCTCGACAGTTTCCGCGGGGTGGCCGAGGCGGTGCCGGTGGACCGGGGCAGGGACGTCCGCCACCGGTACGTCGACGCGCCGCAGCTGCTGGTGCCGAACCCGGCAGGGGTGACGTTCCTGCGGCTGCTCGGTCGCTCCACCCGGTTCCGCCGCCCCGACGGCGACTATCCGGTGCACCCGTCGGTGCCGCTGCTCGGGCGCTGGCTGACCTTCTTCGCCGAGCGGGCCGAGCACCCCGGCTCGGCGCGCTGCTGGCGATGACCGAGGCGTTGACCCTGCACTGGGCGACCGGGCAGAGCGCGGTGGAGGACCTGCACCTGCCCGCGCTGCTCGGCTGGATCGACCCGCCGGCCGGGCTGACCGGCGCCGAGGCGGCGGCCCGGGCGGAGGACCCGACGGTCTGCCCTCCGGCCGGCCCGGCCACCGACCCGGACTTCGACAACCGGGTGCTCGCCCCGGCCGTCGCCGCGTACGCCGACGCCAAGGACGACCCGGCCGCCAGGCTGGCGGCGTACGCGGAGCTGGAGCGGGTGCTGCGCGAGCAGCTCGCGCCCACCTGGGAGCTGATGTGGCGCGGCGTCGGGCTGCTCCGCGCCCTGCCGCCCGGTGCCCGGGTCGCCGGGCGCTGGGACGGCGACCGGGACGCGTTCACCGGGTACGCCGAGCACGTGGACGCCGGCGGTGGACCGCAGCCCCGCCGCGACGGTGCGGTGGTGGCGGCCCAGCGGCTGCACCGGCTGGAACGGGCCCTCACCTCGTACGCGGTGCAGCGCGCCTACGACGACCCGCTGGTGATGGCCGAGCACCGGCTGACCGGGGAGGCGTTCGTCGGGGAGGTGAGCCTGGCCGACCCGAAGCGGGTGGACGACACCGGCAAGCGGACGGTGCTGCGCCCCCGGATCCAGGTGGTCACCGCGGAACCGGTGCTGGTGCCGGTCGGTGCCACGCTGTGGTCGACGGCTCGGCCGGCGCAGAAGGCGCGGGTGATCTTCGTGACCCCGGCCGGCGACGGCAAGACCGAGGTGGTGCTCGAACTCTCCGGCGGGATGGGCCGGGGGTTGACCGCGCTCCCGGGCAGCGTGCCGAGGTGGGGGAGCGGCTCTGCTGGACCACCCTGTCCGACGCCTTCGTGCCGGCGGGAGCGTTCCCCGCGCCGGAGGACACCCCGTGGACCCACGGCGGCCCGCCAGCCGCGTCCGAGCCCGCGCCCGGCCCGGACGAGCCCGCGCCCGGCTCGGTCGAGCCCGCGCCTGGTTCCGCCGGGGTCGCGCCACTCGGGGGCCTGTCCGACGGCGATCCGGCCGAGGAGTGGGCCTGACGGACCTGACGGGGGTTCGGCAGGGCCGCCCGGTGGCCGGCGGTGGACGCGGGACCCGCTTGGCAGCTGGGCGACCCTGACTCCCTGCGGAGCTGCCCGCACGAACGGGGCACCTTGTGGTCGTCCGCGCCGGGCCGGGCAACCGTCCGGCGTGGACAAATAGCCTGCAGCGTCGTGCGATGCTGGGCCGATGCCGAGCGCGAGCGATCACGACCGGACGCGTCAGAGCTACGACACGGTGGCCGCGGAGTACCGGGACCGCATCGGGAGCGAGCTGGAGTACAAGCCGCTGGACCGGGCGCTGCTCACGGCGCTCGTCGAGCAGGCCGGTGGTGATGCGCCGATCGCGGACCTGGGCTGTGGGCCCGGGCATGTCGCGGGCTGGCTCGCGCACCGGGGCGCCCTGACGGTCGGGATCGACCTCTCCCCGGCGATGGTCGCGATCGCCCGCCGGGAACACCCTCGGACGGAGTTCCGCGAGGGTTGTCAGCAGTTCTCGCTTCTGTGGGCAGACATACGAATATGTGAGTATTAGTATCGGTCTCATGAAGCTTGCCGAGTGGGCGCGCCGCAACGGGGTGCACCCACAGACCGCGTACCGATGGTTCCGCGAGGGAACCATG
>JAEVHO010000381.1 GCA_016802835.1 Micromonospora sp. ATA32
GCGCGCGGCCACCGCGGCCTACCTCGACGGCGACCCGTCGGGCCGGGGTTCTGGCGTTTCGACCCGCACGACGGTGTCTGCCCCGGAGGTGCCCCCGCCCTGGGTCACCGAGGTGGCCAGGTCGTAGTAGCCGGGCCGGGCGTCGGCTGGCAGGTGGATCGTGCTGACCGGTCGCTCCTCGGGCGTGCCGGCCGGGCATACCGGCCGGCGTGCCCGCACCCTGCCGGACGCGGCGGTCACCACAGGTCTGTCAGAGCGCTGGACTCAGCAGCGAGACGAGGCGCCGGCCGTCAGCTCACGGACGTGCCGCAGCCCAGGACGCCCGTCGAGCATTACCTCGCCGACCGGGGTGAATCCGGTGCGCCGGAGCACCGCGAGTGAGCCGGCGTTTTCCAGCGTGGCCGACGCGACCAGCGCGCGCAGCCCGTACTCGTCGTAGGCCAGCTCGCAGGTGCGGCGGACGCCGTCCGTCGCCACGCCCCGCCCGGTCGCCTGTTCGGCCACTCGGAAGCCCAGCTCGGCGCCGCCGTCGGCGACGTCGACCAGGTTGAACCGGGCCAGCACGGCCCCATCGTCGTCGACCAGGACGTGGAAGTGGTGCCGGCCGGCGGCCTGCTCCGCGAGCAGTTCCGCGTGGCGCGCGGTGAACCCGGCGAAGTAGCCGTCGCCCCCGATCCGGCACCGACCGCGCGAAGTACGCCCGGTTCTCCCGCTCGAAGCGAAGCAGCGCGGCGGCGTGCTGGACGTCGAGCCGCTGGAGTTCAGGCATCGAGCCACCCTAGCAACTCCGCGTCAGCGCTCGGCCATCAAGCGGCCGGGTCACGCCCAGGTGTTGGCGTGGGCCTCGAAGACGTCCGGTGCGCTCTCCACGGGCAGGACGCAGACCAGGTGCCCGCCCGGCACGCGCAGCACGCGGCACTCCAGCCACGGGGCTACCTGCGTGGCACCGAGAGCGAGCAGACGCGCGGTCTCGGCCTCGACGTCGTCGGTCTCGATATCGAGGTGGAAGCGCGGTGCGTCGTCGACAGCCTGCACGGCGGTGACCAGTCCGGGCAGGGCACCGTGCAGGTCGATGAACTGTGGTTCCCCGGGGGATGGCTGAGCGGGGACGCCGAGAGCGGCCGACCAGAAGGCCGCTGCCTGGGCGGCATCCGCTTCGGGGGTGTCGATCAGAATGGCGTACACGCGGCTTCGATGCATGCGGCGCAGACTATCGAGGCTGAGCGACTGATCTACTGTGGCCGACATGCCGCAGCCGTGACAGCAGTGATCCTTTCCGGGAACGGTCGGAACGCCGATGCCGACGGTCGGTGACCGGGTACCGGACCAACGCCTCAGCGCGCCGGCGGCGCCTCGATCCCGGCGCCGCCCGCCGTCTCACCCGTCGCCGGTCAGCCGGTCGGCGCGGGCGTGCAGGTAGCGCTGCAGCGGCAGGCTCAGCGAATGCCCGGCCGCCACCCGGTAGGCGGTACGGGCCGCCGCACGGTCACCGGCCAGCTCCAGCAGGTGCGCGCGGGCGGCGTGCAGCCGCGGATCGTCGGCGATCCGCCGGTCGGCGGCGAGCGCGGTGAGCCGGTCGAGCCCGGCCGGCGCCCCGTGGACCATGGCCACGGCGACCGCGTGGTTCAGCGCCACCACCGGGTTGTCGGAGATCTGCCGTAGCACGTCGTACAGGGCCACGATCTGCGGCCAGTCGGTAGCCTCGGCGTCCGGCGCCTCGTCGTGCAGTGCGGCGATCGCCGCCTGGAGCTGGTACGCGCCGACGTCGCCGCGGGGGAGCGCGTCGCTGACCAGCGCGACGCCCTCGGCGATCTGGTCGGCCTTCCAGAGTCGACGGTCCTGCTCCGCCATCGGCACCAGTTCGCCGGCCGGCCCGGTACGTGCCGGCCCGCGCGCGTCGGTCAGCAGCATCAACGCGAGCAGCCCGGTCACCTCGGCGTCGTCGGGCAGCAGGTGGTGCACCAGGCGGGCCAGCCGGATCGCCTCGGCGCTGAGGTCGGCGCGGAGCAGGCCGGCGCCGGAGGTGCTGGCGTACCCCTCGTTGAAGATCAGATAGAGCACGTGCAGAACGGCGTCGAGCCGGGCGGCCCGGTCCGCTCCGGTCGGCATGCCGAAGGGGACACCGCTGTCCCGGATGCGCTGCTTGGCTCGGGTGATCCGCCGGGTCATGGTGTCCTCCGGCACCAGGAACGCGCGGGCGACCTCGGCGGTGCTCAGCCCACCGACCGCGCGGAGGGTCAGCGCGATCTGGGCGGCCGGTGTCAGCGCCGGATGGCAGCAGAGGAAGAGCAGGATCAGGGTGTCGTCGGCGTCCGCCGGGGTGCGGTCGGCGGCCGGGGCCAGCCACTGCTCGGGCAGCACCCACCGGGCCACGGTGTGCTCCCGCTGCCGCCGCGCCTGCTCGCTGCGGAGCAGGTCGGTCAGCCGCCGGGCGGCGACGGTGATCAGCCAGGCTTTCGGATTGTCGGGCAGGCCGTCGACGGGCCACCGGGTGGCGGCCGCGAGGAGCGCCTCCTGGGTGGCGTCCTCAGCGGTGTCGAAGTGCCCGTACCGTCGCACGACCGCACCGAGGACCTGCGGCGCCAGGTGGCGCAGCAGGTCCTCGACGGTGTCAGCGGGCACGGCGCAGTGTCATCCGTCCAGGTCCTCGATGCCCTCGGCGACCGGCCGTACGTCCACGTACTCGCCGTCGGCGTCCGGGTTGACGAAGCGGGCGGCGATCTCGGTCGCCCGGTCGAAGCTGGCGCACTCGACGACGGTGAAGCCGGCCAGGACCTCCTGCGTCTCCGGGTACGGCCCGTCGGTCACCACCGGTGCGCCCCCGCGCAGCTGCACCCGCCGGGCGTGCACCGGCGCGGTCAGACCCCGCCCGTCGACAAGCTCACCCGACTCCGCCAGATCCTTGTGGATCGCCTCCATGTGGGCGTGCATCGCCGCGACGGCTTCGGCCGACATGGGCGGCTTGCCGCCGGGTCGCCCGGCCATCGCGTCGTAGTCCTGCTGCGAGCCGTACAGCATGATCAGGTACTTCACGATCTCTCCTCTCGGCCGGCACCCGTACGGTGCCGCTCACCGGAGACGTCGTGGCCGCGCGGCCGTTCCGGACAGCCCTGCGGGGAGACTACGTGGCGCTCAGCTCACCTGGGCGCAGGCGAGCAGCGCGGCGGTGGGCAGCGCGAGCAGGCCGTCCTCGCCGAGGTGGCGCGCCTCGGTGCGGCCGGCCCACCGGCTGCGTTCGTGTTCGTCGAAGGCGGTGGAGATTACGCTCGGGAGCCTTGCAGTCCGCTCCGGCCTCCATCGCCCGGGCGGACCGCGCCGGTCACCGCCGTGTGCACCGTTGTCCTACCGTCGAGGCATGACGATGGTGTGGGTGGTGCTCGGGGTTGTGGCCGTTCTCGTGGTGGTGACGGTCGGCTACGTCGGCTGGCGCGACCGGCAGCGGGCCAAGGTCGCCGACGACGACGTCGCCGAGCGGTCCGCGCTCTCCCGGAAGCATCGCTACGAGATCGAGCGGCACGCCTCGCAGGGCACCGCCTGGAACCGGGGCGGTCACGGCCCCACCGGATGAGGGTGGGCGCCGCGTCGACGATCGCTGACGGATACGGATGACGGCGCATCATGGAGCGGACCTGCGGGTAAAAGGGCGATGTCGTCGACGCTGGGAGGGCGCTGTGACGCGGAGGACCGGAGACCGGGCTCGGGTTCGGCTGGCCGCTCTGCTGGTGGCGCTGGTGGCGGCCGTCGGCTGCGCCGGCGGTGGGCTGGGCCAGGGCGCGCCGCAGGAGCCGCAGCCACAGCAGCCACGGCAGTCCGCCTCACCGGGCGCCCAGCAGACCCGGGCCGACGGCACCACCAGCGTCGAGGAGTTCAAGGCGGACTTCGCCGACGCGGTCGACCTCGCCGAGCAGTACTGGACCGCGCAGTTCAAGGCCTCCGGCGAGCAGTTCCGGCCGGTCCGCCGGGTGATCCCCTACCAGCGGGAGGGCGAGGTCTCCTGTGGCGGGCAGCCGCTGCCCCGCAACAACGCCGTCTACTGCTCCGCGGGTGACTTCATCGCCTACGACGTGAACTGGTCGGTCTCGGCGTTCCGCCAGGTCGGTGACGCCTTCCTGTTCTACCTGCTCGGCCACGAGTACTCGCACGGCATCCAGGTGCGCCTCGGCATCCGGTACAACTTCACCATTCAGCAGGAGCTGCAGGCCGACTGCATGGCCGGGGCGTACATCGGCGACTCGGTGCGGGCCAAGCGGCTCACGCTGGACGAGGGCGACCTGGACGAGTTCCGCGAAGGGCTGCTCGCGGTCGGTGACGACCCGAACCAGCCGTGGTTCGCCGAGGGCTCGCACGGCACCGCTGAGCAGCGCACCGACTCCTTCTTCCGGGGCTACGAGAAGTCGCTGGACGCCTGCGGCCTCGGCTGAACGCGGCCGGGGGGCGGACGCCGGCCGGCGGGGTTGAACAGGTCACCCCGCCGGGCACCCCGTGCCGTGGTCGGCCGCGGGGCTGAGAGGATCGCGGCGACCGACCGAACCTGGAGGATCCGCTGAGCAGCCACCATCCCGCCGCCGTGCTCTTCGACATGGACGGCACCCTGGTCGACAGCGAGAAGCTGTGGGACGTCGCGCTGCGCGAACTCGCGGCCGAGTACGGGGCGACCCTCTCCGACACCGCCCGCAAGGCCATGGTCGGCACCAGCATGGCCGCCTCCATGGGCATCCTGCACGACGACCTCGGCCAGCCGGAGCGGGATCCGCTGGCCAGCGCGGCCTGGATCAACGCCCGGATTCTGGAGCTGTTCCGCAGTGGCCTGCGCTGGCGACCGGGCGCCCTGACCCTGCTCCGGGCGGTACGCGCGGCCGGCATCCCGACCGCGCTGGTCACCTCCAGCGGCCGGCCGTTGGTGGAGGTGGCCCTGGACACCCTGGGCCGGGACAGCTTCGACGCGGTGGTCTGCGGGGACGAGGTGGACGCGGCGAAGCCGCATCCCGAGCCGTACCTGACCGCCGCCCGGCTGCTCGACGTGCCGATCGGCCGGTGTGTGGCGATCGAGGACTCGCCGAGCGGAGTGGCGAGCGCCCTCGCCGCCGGCGCCGCGGTGCTGGCCGTACCCGCCGAGGTGCCGTTGCCGACGACGCAGGGCGTACACCAGCTGGAGAGTTTGACCGCCGCTGGTCACCTCCAGCGGCCGGCCGTTGGTGGAGGTGGCCCTGGACACCCTGGGCCGGGACAGCTTCGACGCGGTGGTCTGCGGGGACGAGGTGGACG
>JAEVHO010000382.1 GCA_016802835.1 Micromonospora sp. ATA32
GTAGAGCCCCGGCGAGGGTCGGCGACCGTCGCGACGATCCGCTCGCGCAGTTCCGCCGGGGTGAGGATCTCGACCTCCGCGCCGAGACGGAGGAAGTCCCCCGTGGGGCGTGGGGTGAGCGACTCGATCGGCACCACGGCGTGACCCAGCCGGCGTCGTCGGGCGGCCCGGCCGTGCGTTCGGCGGCGGCGACCACCACCTCACTGGCGATCTCCCGGAGCCGTTCCCGGCCGCGGGGCGAGAGCCGGATCGTCGCCTCGTCGCGGTGCAGCCGGGCCCGGAAGTCGACCACGTGCGCCCGCCACCAGGCCGCCAGGTCGAAGTCCGCGGGCCGCGCGAAGCCCTCGGGCAGGGTCTCCAGCTCGAGGATCTGGTTGACCCGGTAGCTGGCCGGCCCGGACCGCGCCGCCCCGGGCCGTTGGCCACCACGTACCACCGGCCGCCCTTGAGGACGAGCCCGTACGGCTCCAGGGTGTACGTCCGGTCCCCGCTCCAGCTGCGGTAGCGGACCCGCAGCCGGCACTGCCGCCAGACGGCCTCTGCGGTGGGCGCCAGGTACGGTGACGCGCCGCCGTCGGAGTACCAGCTCGGCGTGTCCAGGTGGAAGCGTTGCTGGAGCTCGGCGGCCCGGTCGCGCAGCGTCGGGGGCAGCGCGGCCTGCAGCTTGAGTTGGAGCGCGGCCACCACCGCGCCGTAGCCGAGTTCGGCGGCCGGACCGGCAGCCCGGCGAGGAAGAGCCGCTCCGCCTCCCCGGCGGTCAGTCCGGTCAGCCGGGTGCGGTACCCGTCGAGCAGCTGATAGCCGCCGGCGTGGCCGGCCTCGCCGTACAGCGGGATGCCGGCGGCGTGCAGCGACTCCACGTCCCGGTAGATCGTCCGGGTGGAGACCTCCAGCCGCTGGGCCAGCTCGTTGGCGGTCATCCGCCCGTGCGTCTGGAGCAGCAGCAGCACCGACAGCAGGCGACTGGCGCGCATCTGCTGACAGTAGCTGTCAGGGGAGTGGTCGTAGCGTCCCGGTATGGCTTTTGGGGACAAGGAGCTGAGCGTGCCCGGGGTTAGCACCCTCGCCGGCCGCCAGCTCAAGCGCTATCACATCGACCAGCCGGACCGCCGGATCGAACCCGAGGTGGAGAAGGCCGCGTACGCCTTCCTGCCCCGCCTGCTGCCCACCGGCGACCCGACCACCCCGCCCGCGAGCTGGGTGGTGCTGCACCGGGGCGCCGACACCGGCGCCTACCTGCTGGCCTACAGCTGGGTCTGGGACAACGTCGTCGAGGTACGCATCGCGGCCGCCGGTCAGCCGGCACTGGACTG
Source organism: Micromonospora sp. ATA32 (assembly GCA_016802835.1). Classification (GTDB taxonomy): domain Bacteria; phylum Actinomycetota; class Actinomycetes; order Mycobacteriales; family Micromonosporaceae; genus Micromonospora. Next base: position 1,314 of record JAEVHO010000382.1, read on the forward strand.
CCCGGACGACGACCCGGCGCACTTCACGGAGCTGCGCGGCCCTGGGTGGGCTGCGTCTGGGAGTTGGGCGTGCTGGAGCACGAGCGGGCGGACTGCCCGGACGACGACCCGGCGCACTTCACGGAGCTGCGCGGCCCTGGGTGGGCTGCGTCTGGGAGTTGGGCGTGCTGGAGCACGAGCGGGCGGCCTGGGCCCGGCACGTCCTCACGCCGGACGTGCCCGACCTCGACGGCTACCTGACCGACACCCGGGCCGAAGGGGCGGTGGGACGCTGATGGGCGACTTCGACTTCCTCGTCGGCACCTGGGACGTGGTCAACCGCCGGCTCGTCGAACGGCACGTCGGCAGCGACACCTGGGACGAGTTCCCCGGGGTGACGGTGGCCCGGACCTTTTTCGACGGCGCGGGCAGCTTCGACGAGATCACCTTCCCGACGAAGGGCTTCTCGGGAGCCACGGTGCGCACCTTCGACCCGGCAACCGGTGACTGGTCGATCTACTGGATGAACAGCCGGCGGGGGGTCCTCGAACAGCCGCCGATGGTCGGCCGGTTCGTCGACGGCGTGGGTAGCTTCTACGCCGACGACACCGACGAGGGGCGCCCGGTCCGCTGCCGGTTCATCTGGTCGCGGATCACCCCGACCAGCTGCCGCTGGGAGCAGGCCTTCTCCACCGACGACGAGCGGACCTGGGAGACCAACTGGACGATGGACATCACCCGGCGGTCGACCGGGGAGGCCCCGGCCCGTCCGGTCAGCTGACCGAGGGGTCGTCGTCCGGTAGATGCTGTTGAGCCAGATGTCGAGCAGGACGTCCACCACGTCCTGCTCGGCGACGGCCGGTCCGTCACCGGCGAAGCTGGCGTACCACACCCGCTCGTTCATCGAGTTCAGCGCGATGGCGAGGTCCCGGGCGGGCAACCCGTCCGGGGCCGCGCCGCGCCGGCGCTCGGCGGAGATGGCGGTCTCGATCGCCTGCACCCAACGCTCCAGCACCGCGGCCCAGAGCTGGCGTACCTCGGCGTTGGTGCCGCGCACCTGCGCGCAGGCCAGGGCGACCGCGCGGTGCGAGCGGAACGTCGCGTGGAACCGGCTGATCAGCTCCCGCCACCTGGCCCGCGGGTCCTCGGCCAGCCGGACCAACACGTCGCCGGCCGCGGCGTCGGCCTCCTCCGTGACCCGGTCCAGGAGGGTGAGCAGCACCGCGTCCTTGGACGGGAAGTAGAAGTAGAACGTCGGCCGGGAGATGCCGGCGCCCCGGGCCAGGTCGTCGATGGAGATCTCGGCGAAGGGCCGGTGCTCCAGCAGCCGCTCGGCGGTGGCGAGGATGGCAAGCTGGCGGTCGTCCCCGGTGGAGCGCGCCGCCCGCCGTCCGCGCGTCGGCGCGGAGTTGGGCGTACGGGCCGTCGTCATGACCGGTCATGCTACACCCGCTCGACACCGTGTCGATTGGACTCGACGGGGTGTTGACTGGCGTCGACGGCCATGGATAGGGTCCGGTCCACCGCCCCGAGACCGGGAGATGTGCCATGGCCTCCGAACACGTCGACGTGCTCATCGTCGGTGCCGGCCTCTCCGGCATCGGTGCCGCCTGCCACCTGCGACGCAACTGCCCGGACAAGACGTACGCGGTGCTCGAGGCCCGCGACGCCATCGGCGGCACCTGGGATCTGTTCCGCTACCCGGGCATCCGATCGGACTCCGACATGTTCACCCTCGGCTACTCGTTCAAGCCGTGGACCGACCCGAAGGCGATCGCCGACGGCGACGCCATTCGCGGCTACGTCCGGGAGACGGCCCAGGAGTACGGCGTCGAGGAGCACATCCGCTTCCGCCACCGGGTGGCCCGCGCCGAGTGGGACAGCGGACAGGCCCGCTGGACGGTCCACGCCCACCGCGAGGACACCGCCGAGACGGTGGTGCTGACCTGCTCGTTCCTCTTCGTCTGCGCCGGCTACTACCGCTACGACGAGGGTTACACCCCGCAGTTCCCCGGCGTCGACCGGTACGCCGGGCAGCTCGTGCACCCCCAGCACTGGCCCGACGACCTGGACCACACCGGCAAGCGGGTGGTGGTGATCGGCAGCGGCGCCACCGCCGTCACCCTGGTGCCGGCAATGGCCGAACGGGCCGCCCACGTCACGATGCTCCAGCGCTCACCGACGTACGTCATCGCGCTGCCCTCGCGCGACGTGATCGCCGACGCGCTGCGGCGCTGGCTGCCGGCGAAGGCCGCGTACCCGGTGGTGCGGTGGAAGAACGTCCTGCTCGGCACGGTCAACTTCCAGCTGAGCCGGCGGACGCCGAACGTGGTGAAGAAGCTGCTGCGCCGGGCCGCGAAGGGCCGGCTGCCGGTCGGCTACGACATCGACCGGCACTTCTCGCCCCGCTACAACCCGTGGGACCAGCGGCTCTGCGTCGTCCCCGACGGCGACCTCTTCACCGCCGTCACGGACGGCCGGGCCTCGGTGGTGACCGACCAGATCGACACCTTCACCGAACGCGGCGTCCGGCTGGCCTCCGGCGAGGAGTTGCCGGCCGACGTCGTCGTCACCGCCACCGGCCTGAACCTGCTGGCTTTCGGCGGCATGGAGCTGAGCGTGGACGGCACGGCCGTCGACGTGGCGCAGACGGTGGCGTACAAGGGCATGATGCTCTCCGGCGTGCCGAACCTCGCCATGACCATCGGCTACACCAACGCCTCCTGGACGTTGAAGGCCGACCTGGTCGCCACCTACGCCTGCCGGCTGCTGCGGCACCTGGACCGGACCGGACAGCAGATCGTCACCCCGCTGGCGCCGGCTTCCGGCACGCTGGAGCCGCTCATCGACCTCACGTCGGGCTACGTGCTGCGCAGCGTCGACGCGCTGCCGAAGCAGGGGGCCCGGGCACCCTGGCGGCTCTACCAGAACTACGCCCGCGACGTGGTGCTGATGCGGCACGGCCGGCTCACCGACGAGGGCGTCCGCTTCTCCCGGGCCACCACGCCGACCGCGCCCACCACGGCTTCCGCGCCCACCGCGGCGACCACGCCGGCTGCGGCTTCCGCGCCGGCCCGGGCCGCCGACAGCCCCGTCGCCTGACTCACGCGTCGCCCACCGGAGGAGGAGACCAACGTGCGTACCTTTGAATTCCCCGCCGGCACGGCCGCGGTCACCGGCGCCGCCAGCGGGATCGGCGAGGCCCTGGCCCACGGCCTGGCCCGCCGTGGCAGCGACCTCGTCCTGCTCGACCGGGACGCCGACCGGCTCGGCGCGGTGGTCGCCGCGATCCGGGCCGCCCACCCGGAGCGCCAGATCACCAGCCACCTGGTCGACCTCGCCGACGCCTCGGCGACCGCCCGGGTGGCCGAGGAGATCCGGCACCGGCACCCCCGGATCCGGCTGCTGGTCAACAACGCCGGCGTCGCCCTCGGCGGCCGGTTCGACCAGGTCACCCTCGCCGAGTTCAGCTGGGTCGTGGACATCAACTTCCGGGCCGTGGTGCAGCTGACCCACGCGCTGCTGCCCGCGCTCAAGGCCGAGCCGGGATCGCACCTGGTCAACGTCTCCAGCCTGTTCGGCCTGATCGCCCCGGCCGGACAGGCCGCCTACTCGGCCAGCAAGTTCGCCGTCCGCGGCTTCACGGAGGCGCTGCGACACGAGCTGGTCGACGACGGCATCGGGGTGACCTCCGTGCATCCGGGCGGCATTCGGACCCGGATCGCCCAGAGCGCCCGGATCGGCAGCGGAGTGTCCACCGAGGAGTACGAGGCCGGCCGCCGGCAGTTCGAGAAGCTGCTCTCCATCGACCCCGCGGTGGCCGCGGAGGTCATCCTGCGCGGGGTCGAGCGGCGGCGGGGCCGGGTGCTGATCGGCTGGTCGGCGAAGCTGCCCGACCTGCTGGCCCGGGTGCTGCCCGGCTCGTACGGCCGGGTCCTCGCCGCCGGCATGAACCGCGCCGCCCGCCCGGC
>JAEVHO010000383.1 GCA_016802835.1 Micromonospora sp. ATA32
ACCGTGCCGGTCTTGTCCAGCAGCACGGTGTCCACCTGCCGGGTCGACTCCAGCGCCTCCGGGCCCTTGATCAGGATGCCGAGCTGGGCGCCGCGGCCGTGCCGACCAGCAGCGCGGTCGGGGTGGCCAGGCCGAGCGCGCACGGGCAGCCGGAGCAGCTCGTCGGCGTCCTCCCCGGCCGCGGGGACCACGTCCACCAGGGTCATCCGGCCGTGGTGACCGTGCCGGTCTTGTCCAGCAGCACGGTGTCCACCTGCCGGGTCGACTCCAGCGCCTCCGGGCCCTTGATCAGGATGCCGAGCTGGGCGCCGCGGCCGGTGCCGACCAGCAGCGCGGTCGGGGTGGCCAGGCCGAGCGCGCACGGGCAGGCGATGATCAGCACGGCCACGGCGGCGGTGAAGGCGGCCGTCGGCCCCGCCCCGGAGCCGAGCCACCACCCCAGGGTGCCGACGGCGAGGGCGATCACGATCGGGACGAAGACGCCGGAGATCCGGTCGGCGAGCCGCTGCGCCGCCGCCTTGCCGGTCTGGGCCTGCTCGACCAGCGTGGCCATCTGGGCGAGCTGGGTGTCCGCGCCGACCCGGGTCGCGCTGACCACCAGCCGGCCGCCCGCGTTGATCGTCGCGCCGACCACGGTGTCACCGGGGCCGACCTCGACCGGTACGGACTCGCCGGTGAGCATGCTGGCGTCGACCGCCGACGTACCCTCCTCGACCAGCCCGTCGGTGGCGACCTTCTCACCGGGCCGGACCACGAACCGGTCTCCGACGGCCAGCTGATCGACCGGGATCCGGGTCTCCACCCCGCCGCGCAGCACCGTGACGTCCCTGGCGCCCAGCTCCAGCAGGGCGCGCAGGGCGGCGCCGGCGGTCCGCTTGGCACGGGCCTCGAAGTATCGGCCGGCGAGGATGAACACGGTCACCCCGGCCGCGGCCTCCAGGTAGATGTTGCCGGCCCCGTCGGTGCGGGTGATGTCGAACCGGAACGGGTGGGTCATCCCGGGCATCCCGGCGTCGCCGAGGAAGAGCGCCCAGAGCGACCAGCCGAACGCGGCGAGGGTGCCGAGCGACACCAGGGTGTCCATCGTCGCTGCGCCGTGCCGCAGGTTGATCCAGGCGGCCCGGTGGAACGGCAGCCCGCCGTAGACGACCACCGGGGCGGCCAGGGTCAGCGACAGCCACTGCCAGTAGGTGAACTGCCAGGCCGGCACCATCGCCAGCACGATCACCGGCACGGTGAGCACCACCGACACCCACAACCGGGTACGCAGCCCGCGCAGCTCGTCGACCGGCTCGACGGGTGCGGTCGCGCCGGCCGGGGTGGGCGGCGGCGGGAGAACAGCGGTGTAGCCGGTCTTCTCCACCGTGGCGATCAGGTCGTCCGGGGTGACCGCGTCGGCGTACCGGATCGTGGCCTTCTCGGTGGCGTAGTTGACCGTGGCGGTCACGCCGTCGAGGCGGTTGAGCTTCTTCTCGATCCTGGCGGCGCAGGAAGCGCAGGTCATGCCGCCGATGGCGAGCTCGATCCGGTGCGGCGCCGTCGGCGGGGAGTTGCTGGTGGTGGTCATCACGGGTCCTGTCACTCGTGCCCGTGACCGGGGGCGCCGTGCCCGGCGCCGGCGGTCGGGGAGCTGGTGGCGGCCGGCGCCGGTTCACTCGGAGGGCTCGCGTCGGCCGCGGCGCTAGGCGCGCCGGCCAGGACGGTGAACTCGGCGGTGTGCACGGCGTCGCCGTGCCGGAAGTCCAGGAAGAGTCGGTAGGTACCGGCCGACGGGACCTCGGCGAAGAACGTCACCCCTGGCCCCGCCGGGGTCCGCCCGTCGCCCGGTGCACCATCGGGGTGCACGTGCAGGTACGCCAGGTCGCCCTGGCGCAGCGCGACCAGGTGGCCGTACGCGCCCAGGTAGGGCTGGAGGTCGGTGACCGGTACGCCGTTCCGGCTGACGGTCAGGGTCAGCTCGGCGGTCCGGCCGGGCTGCGGGGCGCCGGCGAGGGTGACCGTGTATCCGTCGACAGTGGCGCTGGCCGCCGGTGCCGGCAGCGGCCGGGCCTCCAGCGCGCCGGGGACGGTGACGTCGACCCCGAGGGTCAGCGGCTCCCCGCCCGTCGGGGTGAAGTCGGCGAAGGCGCGCCAGACGCCCGGCCCGGCCAGCGGCGAGGTGACCCGCCAGGTGCCGTCGGCGGCCAACTCGGGGTGGACGTGCCGGAAGCCGGAGAGGTCGCGCCGCGCGACGATCAGGTGCATCAGCTTGTCGTGCGCCACGTCGTACCGGGTCACCGGCCGGCCGTCCGGTCCGGTGATCCGGAACGCGAACTGCCCGGCCGGGGCGGTCAGCGGTTCGAGCGTGTAGCCCCGGTCGGAGACGAGCAGCCCGCCGGGGCGGTGGTCCGCCGCGCCGCCCTGTTCGCCATTGGCGGCGCGGTGGCCGGCGTCGGCGCCGTCGTGCCGGGCCTCGGCCGCGGGGGCGACGGGGCCGCCCACCTGGCCGATCCCGTACGCCGCGCCGAACACCGCCGCCAGGCCGAGGGCGAAGCCGCTCAGCTTCGTCGCCGTGTTCATCGGATCACCTCGTTTTCCGGGGAGCACCGCGCGCTCATGCGCCGACGAGGTCGTACCCGGCCTCGTCGACTGCGGCGCGGAGGGTGTCGGTGTCCAGCGGACCTTGGCTGGTGACGGTGACCCGGCCGGAGGCCAGGTCGACCTGGACGTCGCTGACGCCCTGGATGGCGCCGACCTCGGCGCGGACCGCGCTGACGCAGTGCCCGCAGGTCATGCCCTGGACCTCGTACGTGGTGGTGACCATCGGAGTTGCTCCTCTCGCCGTCCCATCCTATACCCCCCGGGGGTAGCCGGGAGGACAGACCGCTCCCGTCCCGGTACGGGTACCCGGTGGGGGTACTGACCAACAACGAGGACCGTAACATACCCCCGAGGGGTACGCTATCCTCGTCGTCATGACCGCACCCACGCCCGCCCCCACCCGGGGTTACACCGCCAGCAAGGACCAGCTGCTCGCGCGGCTCCGCCGTGTCGAGGGCCAGGTTCGCGGCATCGAGAAGATGGTCGAGGACGATCGCTACTGCATCGACGTGCTGACCCAGATCTCGGCGATCCAGGCCGCCCTGGACAAGGTGGCCCTCGGCCTGCTCGACGGGCACGCCCGGCACTGCATGCGCGAGGGTGCGGCCGAGGGTCGCGCCGACGAGATGGCCACCGAGATGATGGCCGCCGTCGGTCGGCTGATGAAGCGCGGCTGACCGCCGGATCAACCGGTCGAGGGGCGGAGGCCGACCCGGCGGAGCAGCTGGGCGTTGAGCGCCACCACGATGGTGGAGGCGGACATCAGCACGGCCGCCAGCGCCGGGCTCAGCGTCACCCCGGCCCAGGCCAGCACGCCGGCGGCGAGCGGCAACGCGACCACGTTGTGGCCGGCCGCCCAGGCCAGGTTCTGCACCATCTTCCGGTACGACGCCCGGGAGAGCCGGATGACGGCGCCGACCCCGCGCGGGTGGGAGGGGGCGAGCACCACCCCGGCCGACTCGATCGCCACGTCCGTGCCGGCGCCGATCGCGATGCCGACGTCGGCGCGGGCCAGCGCGGGGGCGTCGTTCACCCCGTCGCCGACCATGGCCACGGTCAGGCCCCGGCGCTGTCTCCGGCCGTGGCCGGCGTGCTTGTCGTGCCCGGCGGTCGCGTGGTGGCTCATGCCTCCAACATGCCGGTTCGGCGGGCCGGCCGCGGGCGGTCCGGCGGGCCGGGACACCCCGGCGACCTGCGTCCGGAGGTCACGGTCGCTACCATTCCGGCGATGGCCCTCCGGATCAAGCGGCGTCCGTCCCGCGTCAACCGCCGGGCCGTCGGAGCACGGCTGCCGGCCCCGGGAGGCTCGCCGCCCGGTCCGCTGGCCGTGGCTCCTGTTCGCCGTACGTGACCGGGGTGCCACCGTGGGGGCCAACTCCGGGCCCGTTCCGCGCGCCTCGGCCGCGGACGCGGCGCCCGGTGAACCGACCGGCCCCCGGGCACGTATCCAGCTCTGGATCGTTGGGAGACTCACCTTGGGCGCCGACCACAGCCGACCCGCTCCGTCCACCCCACCGCGGGTGCGACGGATCCTCGTCGCGACGGTGGTCCCCCTCTTCGTCATCACCGTGATCGCCACGCTGGTGCTCTGGCCGCGCAACGCCCCGGGTGGGGAGCGCACCAACCCGGTGCCACGCCACCACGGCACGGTCACGAAGGTGCTGACCGAACCGTGCCCGCCGACCCCCGAGGTCCCGGAGGGCACGCCCGGCGCGGCAACCGGCCCGTGCGGGACGGTCACCGTGCGGGTGGCGGACGGCCCGGACGCCGGCCGGCAGGTGGAGACCCCGGTCCCGTCCGGCCCGGGCGCCCCGACTGTCGCGGTCGGTGACGAGATCATCCTGGTCCAGCTGACCGATCCGGCCGATCCGACCTCGGTCAGCTACAACATCGCCGAGCACCAGCGGGGCAAGCCGCTGATCTGGCTGGCGGTGCTGTTCGCCGCCGCCATCGTGGCGTTCGGGCGGTGGCGGGGGCTGGCCGCGCTGGCCGGTCTGGCCGCCAGCTTCGCCATCCTGCTGGCGTTCGTGCTGCCGGGGATCAGCGCCGGCCGGTCGCCGCTGCTGGTCGCCATCGTCGGCTCGGCCCTGATCATGTTCGTGGTGCTGTACCTGACCCACGGCGTCACCGCGCAGACCTCGGTGGCCGTCCTCGGCACCCTGGGCAGCCTGGTGCTCACCGGCCTGCTCGGCACCCTGGCCACCGCCGCCACCCACCTGACCGGGTACGGCAGCGAGGACGCCACCACGCTGTCGATGTTCCAACGCGACGTCGACCTGCACGGCCTGCTGCTGGCCGGGATCATCATCGGCTCCCTCGGCGTGCTCGACGACGTCACCGTCACCCAGGCCGCCACCGTCACCGAGCTGGCCCACGCGAACCCGGGGCTGTCCCGGTTGCAGCTCTACCGGGCGGCGACCCGGGTCGGCCGGGCGCACATCGCCTCCACGGTCAACACCATCGTGCTGGCGTACGCGGGCGCCTCGCTGCCGCTGCTGCTCCTGCTCGTCGCCGACTCCCGGGCGGTGAGCGAGATCCTCACCAGTGAGTTCATGGCGCAGGAAATCGTCCGCAGCCTGGTGGCGACGCTCGGCCTGATCGCCGCCGTGCCGCTCACCACCGGCCTGGCCGCGCTGGTCACCGCCGCCGGCCGCGACACCGCCCCCCGCTCCGCTGCACG
>JAEVHO010000384.1 GCA_016802835.1 Micromonospora sp. ATA32
CGCCCCCACCGCCTCGGCCTGACCCGCCCGACGGTTCAGCCGGAGATCGGCCGGCGTGAATGGCCCGGACCGCGTCGAGGTGTCGGCCTCGGCGGCGGTCTTGTCGCCCCGGTAGCGCAGCACCCGGGCGAAGCGCAGCGCCATCCCGCCCGGATAGCGGGAGCTGGTCTGCACCCCGTCGAACGCGATCTCCACGACCTGCTCCGGGCGGACCCGTACCACCCAGTCGCCCTTCTCCACGGCGAGGGAGAGGAACCGCTCGGTCTGCCAGCGCAGCAGCTCGTCGGTGAGGCCCTTGAACGTCTTGCCGAGCATGACGAAGTCGCCGGTCCGGGGGTCGCGGGCGCCCAGGTGCAGGTTGGAGAGCCAACCCTTGCGTCGGCCACTGCCCCACTCCACGGCGAGCACCACCAGGTCGAGGGTGTGCCGGGGTTTGACCTTGACCCAGGCCGCGCCACGCCGCCCCGCGTCGTAGGGGGCGTCCGGCGCCTTCACCACAACCCCCTCCTGACCGGCGTCGACCGCGGCGGCGAAGGCCGCGCCGGCCTGCTCGGGGTCGTCCACCTCCAGCCGACCGACCAGCAGCGGCGCGTCGACCGCGGCGGCGAGGGCGGCCCAGCGGTCCCGGCCGGGCCGGTCGATCAGATCCTCGCCGTCGAGGTGCAGCAGGTCGAAGAAGTACGGCGTCAGCACGGTCTCGCCGGTGGTCGCGGCGGCGGCGAGCACCGCCGGGGCGACCGGGGTGGGGCCGGTGCTGCTCGGCGTCGTCCGCCGGGCCGCCCGGCTGGACGTCTGCTGGAACGGCAGCGGTCGCCCGGTCGCATCCAGCCCGATGGCCTCGCCGTCGAGCACCAGCTCCCGGGCCGGCAGCGCGCGCACGGCGGCGACCACCTCGGGCACCCGGGCGGTGATCTCGTCGAGGCTGCGGGTGAAGACGGCGATGTCGTGACCGGAGCGGTGCACCTGGATGCGGATGCCGTCGAGCTTCACGTCGACCACCGCCGGCACGCCGGTCGCGATCAACGCCTCGTCCCACCGACGCGCGCTCTGCGCCAGCATCGGGGCGAGCGGTCGGCCGACCTGGGAGGCCCGAAGGCGGCCAGCGCCGGCGCGCCGCCCTCCAACGCGGCCACCGCAACCGCGCGCAGGTCACCGGCGACGCAGCAGCGCCGGCGTACGGCGGCCACCGGCACCTCGGCCGCCCGGGCCACCGCGTCGGCGAGCAGCCCGGCCTGGGCGCCCTGGCGCAAGCTCGCCACTGAACAGGGCGACCAGCAGCCGCTGCTCGTCCGCCGTCGCGGCGGCGAAGAGCCCGCCGAGCAGCGCCCTGCGGCGGGCCTGCGAACCGGGGCCGTGCACCGCCGCGATCGCCTCGATCGCGGCGTCGACGGCGGCCACGGTCAGGGTGGGCCCGGTCGCCGGGGGGCGGAAGGTCGCGCAGGCTGGCGTAGCCGACGCCGGTCTGGCGCTGGCGCAGCTCACCGGCGAGATAGCCGGAGCCGGCCGGCACCTCGGCCGGGTCGAGCGCCCGCACCGCAGCGGCGAGCAGCTCCACCTTGGCCCGCCGGCCGCTGGTGGCCGCGACCGCGGCGGAGGTGGCCGCCAGATCCAGGAACCGCACAGGCCCATCCTGCCAGCCACCCCCGACACCACCCGGGCATTGCCGTGCCCGGGTGGGTCTGGCCGCCGCGAGCAGGGCGGGGCGGGCTGGCGGTCAGGCCGAGACCGGCTCCTCGATCCGCAGGCCCCGGGCCCGCACCTCGTCGGCCACCCGGGTGAGCAGCGCGTCGAGCGCGACCAGGGCGGTGGAGAGCTCACCGAGCTGTTCCTTGAGCGTGTCCTCGGACCACGCGGAGACGTCGAGGTCTCCCAGAGCGCTGACCGCGGCGTCGAGCCGCGCCATCACGTCGTTCGTACGCATGTTCGAAAGGCTATAACAGCCCCGCGGCCGACACACCGCAAACTGCCGCATCAAGCCGGAAGTTACGGTTCCGACACCTAACGCCGGTTCGTGCCCACCTCGGCGACCTTGGCCAGCAGCAGCGCCTCGGCCAGGCAGACCCGGGCGAACTCGCCGAGGTGCAGGCTCTCGTTCGGGCCGTGCGCCCGGGCGTGCGGGTCCTCGACGCCGGTCACCAGGATCGCCGCCTGCGGGAACATCTCCTGGAAGGTGGCGATGAACGGGATCGAGCCGCCGACGCCGATGTCCACCGGGTCCGTGCCGTCCCAGGCCCCGCGGAACGCCGCGCGGGCGGCGTCGAACATCGGGCCCGACGCGTCGATGACGCACGGGTCGCCGTCGTGCTCGAACGTGACGGCGACCTGGGCACCCCATGGGGCGTGCTTCTCCAGGTGGGTACGGAGCGCGTCGTACGCCCGCTTCGGGTCGTCGCCCGGCGCCAGCCGTACGCTCAGCTTGGCCTTCGCCGACGGGACCAGGGCGTTCGGCGCCTCGCCGGTGGCCGGCGCGTCGACGCCGAGCACCGCCAGGGCGGGCTTGGTCCAGAGCCGGTCGGTGATCCGGCCGGTGCCGAAGAGAGTGACGCCCTCGACCAGGCCGGCCTCGGCGCGGAACCGGTCCTCCGGGTAGTCGACGCGGGCGCCATCGCGGCCGACCAGGCCCTCGACGGCGACGTTTCCGGCGTCGTCGTGCAGCGTGGCCAGCAGCCGCACCAGCGCGGTGAGCGCGTCCGGCACCGCACCGCCGAACATGCCGCTGTGCACGGCGTGGTCCAGGGTGCGCACCTCGACGAAGCAGTTAACGATGCCGCGCAGCGAGGTGGTCAGCGCCGGTACGCCGACGTCCCAGTTGGTGGAGTCGGCGATCACGATGACGTCCGAGGCGATCTCCTCGCGGTGTTCGGCGAGCAGCCGCTCCAGCGAGTCGGAGCCGTACTCCTCCTCGCCCTCGATGAAGAGGACCACGCCGACCGGGAGCCGGTCGCCGAACGCGCGCAGCGCGGCGATGTGGGCCATGATGCCGGCCTTGTCGTCGGCCGCGCCGCGACCGTAGAGGCGGCCGTCCCGCTCGACCGGCTCGAACGGGTCGGACTCCCACAGCGCCAGGTCACCGACCGGCTGGACGTCGTGGTGGGCGTAGAGCAGCACGGTCGGCGCGCCCGCCGGGGCCGCCCGGCGGCCGATCACCGCCGGCTGCCCGCCGGAACGCACGATCTCGACGTCGAGATCGCAGCCGCGCAGCAGCTCGGCCACCGCCTCGGCGGAGCGCTCCACGTGCGAGTGGTCGAATCCCTCGAAGGCGATGCCCGGGATGCGGACGAGGCGTTCGAGGTCGGCACGGACTCCGGGCAGTTCACGCTCGACGGCGGCCCGCACCTCGGACTCGGGCATGATCGGTGTGGTCATGACCGGCATCGTATGCCGGCCTTACCCCCGCGTACGGCCGAGCCCCGCTCGCCCGCCGGCCCCGACCCGTGGCGGCGGTCAGGGAGTCGCCGGTCCCGGCCGCCGGACGTAGTAGTGACGGGCGTCGTGCGGCAGCTCCGGCGCCCCGTCGACCACCAGGTCGACCCGCGCCGCGGTGTCGTCGGCCGCGAAGTGCGCCCGTTCCCCGTCATGCCAGCGGCGCAGCTCGGGCAGGATCCCCGGGCCGTCCCGGTCGACCGCGCGGGACAGCCGCAGCGGCGCCGGCGCGGTGACGAAGACCGCCAAACTCAGCTCCGGTCGGACGGCCGCCCGGGCCGCGCTGACCCCCTCGACGATCAGCACCGGCGCGACCGGCACCGGCACCGCCCGGGGCAGGAAGCCGCGCCGCACCCAGCTGTACCGGTGATAGGCGCCCGGCCGTCCGGCGCGCAGCGGCGCCAGCACCGAGGCCTCCAGCCGGGGCCAGAAGGTGAGCTGGTCGGCCCAGCCGTCGAGCAGGTCGTCGGTGTGCACCACCGGTGGTCGCCCGCCGCCGGGCAGCGCGGCGAGGGCATCCGCGAGGCGCGCCGCGAAGACGCCCTTGCCCGCGCCGCTCGGTCCGTCGACGGCCACCAGTCGGGTACGCCCCAACCGCGCCGGCCGGGCCAGCACCCGGCGGGCCAGCCCGGCGTACGCCTCGACCACCGCCACCGTCACGTGCCCGACGCTAGCGCCGTGCCGGTCGAGTCGTTCCGGTACCCCGTCGGCTGGTTCCTGCCCCCGGCCGGCCGTTCGCCGGGCGGGCCGCGGTGGCTCGCGTCATCATCGGGAGGTGCTGCATGACGTGATGAGTCCGGGCGTCGACGCCTGCTGGAACAGGCCCGGGCCGGGCTGCGCCGGCTGTCCCCGCACCAGACCGTCGAGGCGGTACGCGCCGGTGCGCTGCTGGTCGACACCCGTACCGACGTGCAGCGCGGAGAGCAGGGCGAGCTGCCCGGCGCAATCGTCATCGACCGCACGGTGCTGGAGTGGCGGCTGGACCCGGCCAGCGCCTGGCGCATCCCGGAGGCGACCGGGTACGACCGCAAGATCATCGTGGTGTGCCGGCAGGGATACAGCTCCAGCCTGGCCGCCGCGGGTCTGCAGGCGCTCGGCCTGCGTCGGGCCACCGACGTGATCGGCGGCGTGCAGGCGTGGCGGGCGGCGGGGTTGCCGATGTCCGACCGCCCCGCCGACGTCCGCCGCTGACCCTCCGCGGGCGATCAGCCGCGGAGCAGCCCGATCAGGGGACCGAGGTCCGGCCGGTCGGCGTGCAGCTTCTCGGCGGCCGACTTTTCTGCCGAGGCGGATCCCGGGTCGAAGCGGTAGCCCACCCATTCCTTCGCCAGCCGCCGGGCGACATCGAGGCCGACCACCCGCTCGCCCATGCAGAGCACCTGCGCGTTGTTGCTGAGCACCGCCCGCTCCACCGAGTAGCCGTCGTGGGCGGTAACTGCTCGGATTCCGGGGATCTTGTTCGCGGTGATCGCCACTCCGAGGCCGGTGCCGCAGATGAGTAGGGCCCGGTCGGCCCTTCCCTCGGCGATGAGCCGGGCCGCCGCCGCGGCAACGTGCGGGTAGTGGGTGTCCTCGTCCTGGTCGACGCCGAGGTCGATGACCTCGCTCACCCGGTCGTCGGCCCGCAGGTCCGCGCTCAGTTGGGTCTTGTAGCGCGCACCGGCATCATCGCTGCCGAGCACGATCCGTAATGTGTCAGACATTGCCTTCTCCTTGCTAATTACGGCTGCGCCGCAGCCGACGGCAGCCGTCCCGCCCCTGTCTCAGTTCTCGTCTCCCAGTACGCCCGCGACCGCACCCAGGCACAGCGCCATCGACACCGCGCCGGCGTCCG
>JAEVHO010000385.1 GCA_016802835.1 Micromonospora sp. ATA32
GGCCTCGGCCGAGCGGGCGGCCGTCTCCGACGCGGCGCGCGCGGTGAAGGCGGCCTCGATCTGGGTCAGCATCGCGTTCAGCGCCCGGGAGAGCCGGCCCAGTTCGGACGTCGGGCAGGGCTGCCCCTCCTCCGGATCGGGCACCCGTCGGCTGAGGTCGCCGCCGGCGATGGCGGCGGCGGTGCGCTCTATCTCGACCAGGGGTTTCAGGCTGGTCCGGACGATCGCCGCGCCGATCGAGGCGAGCAGGATCAGCACCGCGCCGCCGACCAGCCGGCGGTGCGCTCTATCTCGACCAGGGGTTTCAGGCTGGTCCGGACGATCGCCGCGCCGATCGAGGCGAGCAGGATCAGCACCGCGCCGCCGACCAGCAGGTCGATCCAGACCAGCCGCTTGACCGCCAGATCGACGTCGGTCAGGTGCTGCCCGACGGCCAGCACCCGGCCGTCCGGCAGCTCCCGGTACAGCATCCGCCACCGCTCCCCACCGTCCTGGGCGGGCACGGTGAACGGCTCACCCTCCAGGTTCCGGAACCCCGCCTCGTCGGACGGGACGCGGGGCAGGTCGTCCGGGCTCAGGTTGGGGTCGTAGCCGATGATCCTCGTCTGCTCGGGGTCGCCCAGCGCGACGACGTAGTCGGTCGGCAGCGCCGCGCGGACCCGCCCGGCCTCGAGATCCGGCAGCACCCGGCCGACGGAGACACTGGCCGACCGCAGCTCCGCATCCACCTGGCCGACCAGGTAGCTGCGCAGGAAGTAGGTGGTCAGCGCGCTGATCACCACGAGCGCGGCGGCGACCAGGGTGAGGACGGCCGCGACCAGCTTGACCCGGAGCGGTACGCCGCGCAGCCTGCCCTTCGCCTGCTGGACCGGGTTCACGCCGCCGGCTTGCGCAGCACGTAGCCCACCCCGCGCAGGGTGTGGATCAGCCGGGGCTGCGTGGTGTCCACCTTGCGCCGCAGGTACGAGATGTAGGACTCGACGATGTTGTCGTCGCCCCGGAAGTCGTAGTTCCACACGTGGTCGAGGATCTGCGCCTTGGAGAGCACCCGGTTGGCGTTGAGCATGAGGTAGCGCAGCAGCTTGAACTCGGTCGGCGAGAGCTGGACCCGCTGACCTGCCCGGTGCACCTCGTGGGTCTCCTCGTCCAACTCCAGGTCGGCGAAGGTGAGCCGGGACGGCGCCTGCTCGCCGGCGGCCGTACGGCGCAGTACGGCGCGGATCCGGGCGGTCAACTCCTCCAGGCTGAACGGCTTGGTGACGTAGTCATCGCCGCCCAGGGTGAGCCCGCGGATCTTGTCGTCGGTGGCGTCCCGCGCGGTCAGGAAGACCACCGGCGTACGCGTGCCGGCCTCGCGGAGCATCCGGATGACCTCGAAGCCGTCCAGGTCGGGCAACATCACGTCCAGCACCACCAGGTCGGGACGGTGGTCCTTGGCGGTGCTCAACGCGGCGCTGCCGCTCGTCGCGGTCGCCACGTCGAAGCCCGCGAAGCGCAGGCTGGCGGAGAGCAGTTCGAGGATGTTGGGATCGTCCTCGACGACGAGCAGTCGCGCCTCGGTCTGGGTAGCGGCCATGTCGCCATCATCCGCGATCTCGCTGCGGCCGCGCTGAACGGTTCCTGGAAAAACCCTGTGAGCCAGCATGACGACGGCCCGACCCGGCGGCGCCGTACGTCAGCGCAGCAGCCGGCGCATCCCGTCCAGGGCGCCGTCGAGCACCCGGATCGCCGTACGGAGCTGGGTGTCGCTGAGCCGGCCGGCCCGGACCAGCGCACCGACCTCCACGGTGAAGGCGGCCAGCCGCTGGTCGAACTCGGTCAGCAGGGGCGATCCGGTGGCCGGCGGAGGGCCGGGCGCGGGGCGGTGCGGCGGCGGCTCCCACCGGGTGCGCCGGGTCTGCCGGGACGCCTCCCGCAGCTCCCGCTTGAGGTCGCGCACGGAGCCGCGTACCTCGGTCTGGATCTCCCCGGCCAGGCTGGACAGGTCCTCGACGGAGGCGCTGATGTCCGACTCCAGGGTGGCCAGCTCGTCGGCCCGCTGGCGCAGCTCGGTGCGCCCGGCGTCGGTGATGTCGTAGACCTTGCGACCGCCCGCCGCGGTGTGCGTGACCAGGCCCTCGACCTCCAGCCGCTGCAGGCGCGGATAAATGGTGCCGGCGCTGGGCGCGTAGAGGCCGAGGAAGCGGTCCTCCAGCAGCCGGATCAGCTCGTACCCGTGCTTCGGGCCGTCGTCGAGCAACTTGAGCAGGTAGAGCCGGAGCCGCCCGTGACTGAACACGGCGGTCACGGCAGCTCCTCCTGGTCGTCCTCGTCCACCGGGCGGGAGAGCAGCGAGATGCTGCCCGACGTCGCGGACGCCCAGAGCCTACCCTCGCCCGCGCCGAGGACACCGTGGCTGTCCCGGGTGCCGCCGAACCCGCCGGCGGTGGGGACCTGCGGGAATCCGCTGGTGATCCGGCCGGACGTGGTGTGCAGGTGGACGGCGAGGTCGCTGTCCTCGCGGACCCGGACCGTGACGCTGCCCGAGATGGTGCTGAGCCGGATCTCGCTGCCGCGCGGGTTGTCCAGGTCACAGGTGATGGCGCCGGAAACGGTGTGCGCGTGCACCTTGCCGGCCGCGCTGTCGGCGAGGACGACCTCGCCGGAGACCGTCTCCAGGGTCAGGTCACCGGCCGCGCCCAACGCCTCGACCGAGCCCGAGGTGACCTTCGCCGAGGTCCGGCCGCGCAGCCCCATCAGGGTGATGTGGCCGGAGGTGACCTCGACCCGGGTGTCCCGGCGCAGCCCGGAGGCGACCAGCGTGCCGTCGATCAGGTTGAGGTCCGCCAGCACCTCGGCCGGGACCGCGATCGAGACCTCGGCCCGGAACCGCCGGCCGAGCTGCCCCAGCCACCAGAGCACCCCCGGCCACCGGGGGTGCCGCTGATGACCGACGCGCAGCTGGCCGTCGCGGTGCTCGACGATGATGGGCCGGCTGCTGACCCGGGTGACGTCGACCCGGGGCGGGCCGTCCGTGCCAACGACGTTGAGTCGCCCGCTGATCAGCCGGACGTCCAGCCGGGTGACCGGCCCGTCCAGGGTGAGCTGTTGCGGCCGGTCGACCGTCCAGGTGCTCATGGCGTCCTCCCCTCGGCGACGCGCCGCGCGGCGCGTCGAGTGACAGGGGAAGACTAACGCGATACATCGCGACTTAACAAGACTGTCGCGTGTCGGGGAGGCGTCAGGCGACCACGGGCACCAGACCGGGGCCGGAGCCACCGGCGCGACCTGCCCCAGCGGAGCCGGGACCGGCAGCGCGGCGCGGGCCGGCACGCCGTGGACCGCCGACTCGGCGGCCCGGGCCAGCAGCCGGCGGTCGGCGCCCCGGGCCGGGTGCAGCGCCGCGGTGATCGTCACCGAGACCACCAGGTCCCGGGTGGCCAGCACCCGACGCACCGACTGCCACAGGTTCTCGTCACCGACGAAGGCCGTCCCGGTCGTACCGGCCTCCGTGCCGGCGATCCGGTAGCCGATCCGCAGCGGCACGACCGGTGCGCCGGCGTCGATCGCGGCCTGGAACATGGCCGGCCGGAAGCCTCCGCCGGGCCGGCAACCGACCGCCTCGGCGGCGCCACACCAGGTCGTACCCTCCGGGAAGACCGTCACCGGGTGGCCGGCCCGCAGCGTGTCGGCGACCCGGCGCACGGTGACCGGCAACTCGCGGGGGCGCGACCGGTCCACGAAGACGGTGCCCCCGGCCGCGGCGAGCAGCCCGACCAGCGGCCAGTCCCGCACCTCGCGCTTGGCCATCAGGTGCGACGGCGCGACCGCCAGCAACGCCAGCACGTCCAGCCAGGAGATGTGGTTGGCGACCAGCAGGGCGCGCCGGCGGGGTAGCCGGCCCCGGATCACCAGTCGCGCTCCGAACGCCCGGGCGGTCACCCGGGCCCAGCCGCGGATCGCCGCCTGCCGCTCCCGCGCGGGCAGCATCGGGAGCACGGCGGCCAGACCGGCGCCGCCGACCAGCATCGCGAGTACGGCGGCCAGCCGGCCGACCCGGCGGGCGACGGGCACCATCGGCTCCTCTCCGGGCGCGGCAGGCAGTCCGGGCCGCAGCCGGAGAAGGGTCGCCACAGCTCATGGTGGGTCATCGCTCGGCCCCGCCGAGGAAGTGCCGCAGGTAGCGCGGGTTCATCCGGTCCAGCGAGAAGAGCACGTAGAAGTCGGCGACGCCGAAGTCCGGGTCGTACGTCGGCTCGCCGCAGACCCAGGCGCCCAGCCGCAGGTACCCGCGCAGCAGCGGCGGGACCAGGGACCGACCGGCGCCCGGCGGCGACGGCGGCGGGGCGACCGGCGGCGCCTCGGCGAACCACGGCCGCAGCGGGCGGACCCGCAGCGGCGGTGGCGAGAGGTGCTTGGCCTGGACCTGGGCCCAGACCTCGGCCGCGGCCAGCCCACCGTCGGCCACCGGCACCGAGGCGCAGCCACCCAGCCAGCGGGAGCCGCGCAGGTGCAGGTACCGGACGATGCCGGCCCACATCAGGTTGATCACCGCGCCGGAGCGGTGGTCGGGGTGGACGCAGGAACGGCCCGTCTCGACCAGGTCGTCCCGGAGCGGGTCCAGCGCGGTCAGGTCGAACTCGCCGTCGGCGTACCGGCGGTCGATCCGTCCCGGCGGCAGCAGCCGGTACGTGCCGACCACCGCCCCGGTGCGCTCCTCCCGCACGATCAGGTGGTCGCAGTGGGCGTCGAAGTCGTCGGTGTCCAGCCCGGCGGCGTCGTCGGGCAGGGTCGCGCCGAGCTCGGTGGCGAACACCTCGTGGCGCAGGCGTTGCGCGGCCGCGACCTGGGTCGGGTCGTCGGCGATCAGCAGGGTGTATCCGCTGGTCGTCAGGAGTGCGCCAGCGGCATGGAGAACGGCCATGAGACCTGTGTAAGGGGCCGGGGTTGCCGGCTGCGGGGTGGTCGGTGTCGATCCGGTGAACGCCTGCCGGCGGTCGGGCCGATACGGTGCGGGGCGAGCGTGCGAGGCTGCCCGGCGGGCCCGGCGACGCGGCCGGGACGCGACGTCCGGGAGGGTGTCGATGATCATCGAAGCGCGCTTCAACGGGCCGCCCGGCTCCGGCAACGGCGGCTGGAGCGCCGGCGTGTTCGCGGCCGGGCGCGGCAGCGCCGGGCCGGTCGAGGTGACGCTGCGCCGGCCGCGCCGCTGGACACCCGCTGACCGTCCTCGGGGGCGCGGGCAGCGACCGGGACGGCGAC
>JAEVHO010000386.1 GCA_016802835.1 Micromonospora sp. ATA32
GCCGCGAAGCCGACGACCTCGCCGCCGCGCCTGGGCAGTCTGCTCCCGCCCGACCAGGTGGCGGTCGATCCGTCCTGGGAGACGCTGCCGCACGAGCGGCTCTCCCCGCGCTCCGACACCGTCGGCCGCCGGCTCGCCGTGCTGCGCCGGCTGGCGCACCCCGACGCGGCCGACGCGCACGGTCGCAGCGGCCGGCTGCGGGTGGTTGTCGCCCCGGTCCGTTCGCTGCTGCAGCCGCAGCTCAAGGGGCTCGGCGACCTGGAGCCGGTGCAGCTGGCCGCCGGCGAGGAGGCCGACCTGGAGGAGGTCGCCCGCCGGCTCATCGACATGGCGTACGCGCGGGTCGACCTGGTCATCAAGCGCGGCGAGTTCGCCGTGCGCGGCGGCATCCTCGACGTCTTCCCACCCACCGACGAGCACCCGTCCCGGGTGGAGTTCTGGGGCGACGAGGTGGAGGAGATCCGCACCTTCGCCGTCGCCGACCAGCGGACCATCGAGCAGGTCACCCAGCTCTGGGCGCCGCCCTGCCGGGAACTGCTGCTCACCCCCGCGGTCCGCGAGCGGGCCGCCGCGCTCGCCTCCGCGCACCCGGAGCTCGCCGAGATCCTCGACAAGCTGGCCGAGGGCATCCCGGTCGAGGGGATGGAGTCGCTGGTTCCGGCGCTGCTCGGCAACGAGAGCCTGGAGCTGCTGCTGGACACCATGCCGGCCGGCACCCACGTACTCCTCTGCGACCCGGAGCGGATCCGCACCCGCGCCCACGACCTGGTCCGTACCTCGGAGGAGTTTCTCCAGGCCAGCTGGGCCGCGGCCGCCACCGGCGGCCAGGCCCCGGTGGACCTCGGCGCCGCCGCCTTCAAGACCCTGGCCGAGGTACGCGCGACCGCCCGCACGCTCCGCCAGCCCTGGTGGACGCTGTCGCCCTTCGGGCTGGTCGAGGCGGACGCCGCGCCGGACCGGCAGCCCTGGGAGGACGCGCCCACCGAGGTCGACGTCACCCCCGACGACGCCATCGCGGTGACCCTCGCGGCCCAGCAGGCCCCGCTCTACCACGGCGAGACCGCCCGGGTGGTCGACGACCTCAAGCGCTGGGCCGGCGAGGGCTGGTCGATCGCGCTGGTCTTCGAGGGGCACGGCCCCGCCCAGCGGGCGGTGGAGGTGCTCCGCGACGCCGGCCTCGGCGCGCGCCTGGTCGAGGAGGTGCCGGCCGCCCCCGTTCCCGGTGAGCTGCTGGTCAGCTGCGGCAACCTGAGCAGCGGATTCGTCGACGAGGCGTCCCGCTTCGTGCTGCTCACCGGCAACGACATCACCGGGGGCCGGGGCAGCTCGACCCGCGACATGCGCAAGATGCCCAGCCGGCGGCGCAACACCATCGACCCGCTCGAGCTCAAGGCCGGCGACCACGTGGTGCACGAGCAGCACGGCATCGGCCGCTACGTCGAGCTGGTGCAGCGCACCGTCAACGGCGCCAGCCGGGAATACCTGGTCATCGAGTACGCGGCGAGCAAGCGCGGCCAGCCCGGCGACCGGCTCTTCGTCCCCACCGACCAGCTCGACCAGCTCAGCCGGTACGTCGGCGGCGAACAGCCGACGCTGCACAAGATGGGCGGCTCGGACTGGCAGAAGTCCAAGGCCCGGGCCCGCAAGGCGGTCAGGGAGATCGCCGCGCAGCTGATCCAGCTCTACGCCGCGCGGAAGGCGTCCAAGGGGCACGCGTTCGGCCCGGACACCCCGTGGCAGCGGGAGCTGGAGGACGCCTTCCCGTGGACCGAGACGCCCGACCAGCTCGCCGCGATCGAGGAGGTCAAGCGGGACATGGAGCAGACGGTCCCGATGGACCGGCTGATCTGCGGCGACGTCGGGTACGGCAAGACCGAGATCGCCGTCCGGGCGGCGTTCAAGGCGGTGCAGGACGGCAAGCAGGTGGCGGTGCTGGTGCCGACCACGCTGCTGGTGCAGCAGCACTACAACACCTTCGCCGAGCGGATGAACCAGTTCCCGCTGCAGATCCGGCAGCTGTCCCGCTTCCAGACGCCGAAGGAGAGCGAGCGGACCCTGGAGATGGTCGGCGACGGCACCGTCGACATCGTCATCGGCACCCATCGGCTGCTCCAGACGGCCACGCGGTTCAAGAACCTCGGCCTGGTGGTCGTCGACGAGGAACAGCGCTTCGGCGTCGAGCACAAGGAGCACCTGAAGACGCTGCGGGCCTCGGTCGACGTGCTGAGCATGTCTGCCACCCCGATCCCACGCACCCTGGAGATGGCGATCACCGGCATCCGGGAGATGTCCACCATCGCCACCCCGCCGGAGGAGCGGCACCCCGTGCTCACCTTCGTCGGGGCGTACGACGACCGGCAGGTGGCCGCCTCCATCCACCGCGAGCTGCTCCGCGACGGGCAGGTCTTCTACCTGCACAACCGGGTCGAGTCGATCGACAAGGCGGCCCGCCGGATCCGCGAGCTGGTGCCCGAGGCCCGGGTCGCGGTGGCGCACGGCCAGATGGGCGAGGAGGCCCTGGAGAAGGTGATGGTCGGCTTCTGGGAGAAGGAGTTCGACGTCCTGGTCTGCACCACGATCGTGGAGTCGGGCATCGACATCCCGAACGCCAACACGCTGATCGTCGAGCGGGCCGACCTGCTCGGCCTGGCCCAGCTGCACCAGATCCGCGGCCGGGTCGGCCGGGGCCGGGAGCGGGCGTACGCCTACTTCCTCTACCCGCCGGAGAAGCCGCTCACCGAGCACGCCCACGAGCGGCTGGCCACCATCGCCCAGCACACCGAGCTGGGCGCGGGCATGTACGTGGCGATGAAGGACCTGGAGATCCGGGGCGCCGGCAACCTGCTCGGCGGCGAGCAGTCCGGCCACATCGAGGGCGTCGGCTTCGACCTGTACGTCCGGATGGTCGGTGAGGCGGTGTCGGCGTTCAAGGGCGAGCGCCCCGAGGAGGAGGCCGACGTCAAGATCGACCTGCCGATCGACGCGCACCTGCCGCACGACTACATCGGCGTCGAGCGGCTGCGCCTGGAGATGTACCGGAAACTCGCCGAGGCCCGCGACGACGAGCGGCTGGGCGAGGTGGTCGCCGAGATGACAGACCGGTACGGCGAGCCGCCGGTGCCGGTGCAGAACCTGGTCGCGGTGGCGAGGTTCCGGCTGCTGGCCCGCCGGTACGGCCTCACGGACGTGTCGGTGCAGGGCAAGCACGTCCGGTTCGGCCCGCTGCCGCTGCCGGACTCGAAGCAGCTGCGGCTCAAGCGCTACCACCCGGACGCGGTCTACAAACAGGCCACCGACCAGGTCAGCGTCCCCCGCCCGAGCACCAGGAGGGTCGGCGGCGAGCCGCTGCGCGACCAGGCCCTGCTGGAATGGTGCGCCCAACTCCTCTCCGACGTCCTGGGCGTCCCCGCCCCCGCCGAGCCGGTCCCGGCCGGCGCGCCCGCTGACCGGGTTGGGGCGGGACGGGGTGGGGGGCGTCACAGGTGGGGGTCGGAGCGTGAGAGAGTGACCGTCATGCGTGCTCGCCGTCTCGTCGCCGCCGTCTCCGTGGCGACCCTTGGTGTCCTCTCCCTCGGTGCCTGCGGAAAGTCCGCGCCCGACGTCGCCGCGTACGTCGGCGATTCGAAGTACTCGGTCGACCGGGTCGACGCGATCTTCGACGACGCCCAGGCGCAGTTCGCCGACGCGGTCCGGCAGCAGGCCACCCAGTCCGGCGCCACCCCGGCGCCGGAGCAGCTCCGGTCGGCGGTGACCCGGCAGGACATCGTCAACCTGCTGGTCAGCCTCGACCTGGGCAAGCGGGTCGCGACGGCGCAGGGCCTGCAGGTGACGGACGAGATCAAGCCCGAGCAGCTCTCCCAGGGCCTGCAGATGCCGCCGCAGGCGGAGTACGCCAAGCTCTGGGGCGAGTGGGTCGACCTCTCCTCCGCGCTGAGTGCGAAGCTGCCGCCGGCGGAGCTGAGCGACGCGTCGGTGATGGCCGTCTACCAGGCCATCGCGAAGACCGGCGCGATCCAGCCGGGGCTGTCGGTCGCCGAGGTGCGGAAGGCGTTCGGCGAGGGCAACTTCGTGCGGGCGGCCAGCGCGCTGAGCAGTGCCCTGGAGCAGGAGGCCGAGAAGGCCGGCGCTTCCATCAACCCGCGCTACCGGCCGATCGCGGTGCCCTCGGTGGTGAACACCAGCCAGTCGCTGGTCTTCTACTCGCTGCCCTTCGTCGACAAGAACGGCCCGGTCACCGACATCTCCACCCCGGAGCCGCCGGCCGGCGCCGCGACGAGCGCCCCGGCCGCCCCCGGAGCATGACCGCCCGGATCGTCCTGCTGGTCACCTCGCCCCGGCTGCCGGCCGGGCTGCTGACCGCGGCCGCCTGGGACGTCGTACGCGAGGCCCCGGTGCTGACCGGCGCGGAGAGCGAGCTGACCACGGCCATCCGCTCGACGGGCGCCGAGGTCACCGTGGTCGAGGGCTCCGCTACCCAGGCGCTGCTCGACGCGGTGGCGGCGTACGGCACGGCGGTCTGGCTGGCCGGCCCGGCCGGCGACGAGTCGCTCGCCCGTGAGCTGGGGCTGCGGCTGGCCCGGGAGCCGGGTCTGGCCGAGTTGGAGCTGATGTACGGCTCGTGGGACCCGCCCGGGGCCCGGCTACTGGACGCGGTCGCGGTGATGGATCGGCTGGCGTCGCCCGGCGGCGACCCGTGGAAGCGGGCGCAGACCCATCGCAGTCTCGCCGGCTTCCTGCTGGAGGAGTGCTACGAGGCGTACGACGCGATCAGCGCGGACGACACCGACGCGCTGCGCGAGGAGTTGGGTGACGTCCTGCTCCAGGTGCTGCTGCACGCCCGGCTCGCCGAGGATCTGCCCGAGGACGACCGGTGGAACGTCGACGACGTGGCCGGCGGGCTGGTCGACAAGATGGTCCGCCGCAACCCGCACGTCTTCGCCGGGGCCGAGGCGGGCACCCTGGAGGAGATCACCGCCAGCTGGGAGCGGATCAAGCAGGCGGAGAAGGCCCGGTCCTCGGTGCTCGAGGGGATCGCGCTGAGTCAGCCGGCCCTCGCCCTGGCCGCCAAGATCCTGGACCGCGCCGCCCGGGTCGGCCTGGCCGTGCCACCCCCGCTCGCCGAGTCCCAGGTCGACGCGGAGGCGAGGCTCGGCGCCAGCCTGCTGGCGACCGTCGCCGCCGCCCGCGAGGCCGACCTCGACCCGGAGGCCGCGCTGCGTCGCCGCCGCCCTC